>JAEWKL010000711.1 GCA_023386115.1 Pseudomonadota bacterium | reverse complement strand
GCCGACGCCCTCGGCCTGCCGCTCGGATCGCCCGCGGAGGCTGCGGCGGGGGCCGACCTCGTCCTCCTGACCGTGACGGGCGATGGTCTCCCCGCGGTGACGGCCGCGATCGCGCCCCATCTCGCGCCCGGCACGCTCGTCGCCGACTGCACCGCCGCCGCGCCGCTTCAGGTGCGCGAAGCGGCGGCGGCCGTGGGCGACGGCTTCGTCGCCGTCGCCATCAAGGGGGCTGTGAGCCTCCACGGGGCGGCGACGCCGCTCCTCGCGGCAGGACCGGAGGCGGGGCGGCTCGCCGATCTCCTCAATCCCCTCGGCTTCCAAATCGAGGCCCGGCCGTCGGCGCGGGTCGGCGACGCCTCGGCGCTGAAGCTCCTGCGCAGCGTCTTCACCAAGGGGCTCGACGCGGTGGTCGTCGAGGCGATGCTGGGCGCCGAGCGCCTCGGGCTGCGGGCGGATCTCGTCGGCCTCCTCGCCGATTACGACCGCGCGCCGCTCTCCGACCACATCGCCATGTACCTGCGCACCCACCCGACCCATGCGGGGCGCCGGATGGTGGAGATGGAGGAGGCGGCCTGCCAGCTCGACGCCCTCGGCGTGCCGAGCCTGACCACCCGCGCGGCGATCGCGCGCTACCGCCGCACCGTCGCGCTCGCCCGCACCACAAACCTGCCGGACGGGGCGCTCGACGCCGAAGCCGGCATCGCGTGGCTCGCCCGCGCCGAGGCGGCGGGAACGGAGGATACGGATGCCTGATCCGGGAACGAAGCGCGAGCCCCTGACGCTGGTCACGGCCGACGCGCTGCGGCGCCAGGTCGACCTGATCCTCGAAGCCTGGGGCATGGCGCCGGACGACCGCGCGGCCGTGGTGGAGATGCTGGTCGAGACCGACCTGCGCGGGATCGAGTCGCACGGGGCCTCGATGCTGCCCCTCTACGACCGGATGCGGCGGGCCGGCGGCCTCAACCTGCGGCCGCATCCCCGGATCGTCCGCGACGGCGAGGCGTTCGCCCTCCTCGATGCCGATGCGGGTCTCGGCCACCCGGCGGCGATCCGGGCCGTGACCCTCGCGGTCGACAAGGCGGAGCGGATGGGCGTCGGCGCCGTCGCGGTGCGCAACTCGCACCATTTCGGGGCCGCCGGCCTCTACGCCGAGATGGCGGCGCGGCGCGGCTGCATCGCCCTCGTCACCTCGTCGGCCCGCACCGTCGCGGTCATCCCGGAGGGCGGCGCCGCCCCGGTGCTCGGCACCAACCCGATCGCCTTCGCGGCGCCGGCGACGGGACGCGACCCGTTCCTCCTCGACATGTCGACCTCGGCGGTGGCGGCCAACAAGGTCAAGGTCTACTCCTACCACGACACGCCGCTCCCGGTCGGCTGGGTGGTGGACGGCGCCGGCCGGCCGGTGACCGACCCGCATCGCGGGCTCCAGCTCTGCTTCGACGGCGAGGTCGGCGGGCTGATGCCCCTCGGCGGCGGGCGCGAGACCGGCAGCCACAAGGGCTACGGGCTCGCCGTGATGGCGCAGCTCCTCGGCAGCACGCTCGCGGGCGGCTCGTTCTCGCCGTTCCGCGCCCGGGAGGCCGGGCCGGGGGCGCCCGACAATATCGGCCACTTCGTCCTCGCCCTGAAGCCGTCGGCGTTCCGCGACGGCGACGCCTTCCAGGACGAGGCGGCGGCGATCCTGGAGGCGCTCGAGGCGACCCCGCCCGCCGATCCGGACCGGCCGGTCCTCGTGGCCGGAACGCCCGAGTTCCGGACCCGGGCCGCGCGGATGTCCGGGGGCATCCCACTCAACGGCGCCTTCCTCGACGCCGTGCGCGAGGTCGCGGCCGGCTCGGGCGTCCCCTTCCTGCTCGCCGGAGGCGCGTGACCCATGTTCCACTACGACGGCACCATCCGCGATTGCCTCGGGCCCCGGCCCGCGACCCGCCCGCGCCGGATCACGGTCCCGGCCGGGGCCTGGGACACGCATGCCCACGTGATCGGGGCCCCGCCCGATCACCCCCTCGTGCCCGACCGCCACTTCACCGCCCCGCCCGCGTCCGTCGAGGCCTATCTCGCCATGCTCGACGCCGTCGGGCTGACCTACGGCGTGCTGGTCCAGGTCAGCGTCCACGGCACCGACAACCGCCTGCTCGCGCAAGGACTGCGCGCGCATCCCGACCGGCTGCGCGGCGTCGCGGTGATCGGGCCGGAGACGAGCGACCGGGAGATCGCCGAGCTGAAGGATGCGGGCGTGACGGGAATCCGCCTGCTCGAGATCGTCGGCGGCGGCGTCGGCCTGGCGCAGCTCGAGCGGGCGGCCGACCGCTGCGCCGAGATCGGCTGGCACATCCAGGTCGCCGCCAAGGGACCGCTCTACCCTGAGCTCGTGCCGCGCCTCGCTGCCCTGACGGTGCCGTTCATGATCGATCATGCCGGCTGGTGCGCGGCGCCGGAGGGCGTGGATGCCCCCGCCTTCCAGGCGGTGCTGCACCTCGTGCGCGAGACCGGCTGTTACGTGAAGCTCTCGGGGGCGTTCCGGCTCTCCGGCGAGCCCTATCCCTTCCCCGACACGGTGCCGTTCATGCGCGCGCTCCTTGAAGCCGGTCCGCGCCAGGTGGTGTTCGGCAGCGACTGGCCGCATGTCGGGCTCTACGACCCGCAAGCCCGGCCCGATGTCGGCGCGCTCCTCGACCTGATCGCCGATTACGCGCCCGACCCGGCCGACCAGCACCGCATCCTGGTCGAGAACCCGGCCCGCTTCTACGGACTGCCGCCGGAAGCTCATGAGGGCTGATCCGTCTCGGCTGGTACACGACCCGATCACACCTGCCGGACCATGGGCGCGCCGCATGGATGATCTCGGGCCGTGCATGAGAGTGTCGCCACATCGGTCCACGCTGTGAGATCGATCGCGGCGGGAATGCCTCATCGGATGATACAAACCGCTTGACGGAAATGTATCTCCGTGTGATACACCCCGTGCTCTTGAATGGGTGGCGCCATGGCGATTCGGGGGTTCGCCGATGAGCGGACGGAGGCCGTGTTCCGGGACCGAGCACCAAAGGGCATTCCGTCCGCGATCCTCAGCGCCGCGCGCCGGACGCTGAGAATGATCGACGCCGCTCATCGGCTGGATGATCTGAAGCTCCCCGCGGGCAACAAGCTCCACCCGCTCGAACGGGATCGCTTCGGCCAACATTCAATCTGGATCAACAGCCAGTTCCGAATCTGTTTTCGCTGGACGGCGACCGGCCCGGATCAAGTCGAGATCGTCGATGATCATTGAGCTGCGAGAAAGGGAGGACGGCATGGCCATCGAGTTCGAAACCGACGCGGTGCTCCCGCCGATGCATCCGGGGCAAGTCCTGCGCGAGGAGTTCCTGGTCCCGCTCGGGCTGTCGGCCGGTGCGGTCGCGCGGGCCTGCGGCGTGCCGCGCACGCGCATCGAGCGCGTCGCGTCGGAGGAGGTCGGGATCTCGACCGACACCGCCCTGCGGCTCGCGCGCTATCTCGGGACGACGCCCGAATTCTGGCTCAACCTGCAGCGCGCTTTCGAGCTCGAGACGCTCGAGCGGGAGGTCGGCGCGGAGATCGCCCGGATCACGCCGCTGGAACGGGCCGCGTGAGGGACGCCGAGCGCCATCCAGACGCCCCGCCGGCCGTCCGTGCTACCGTCGCGCGAGCACTGACCGGGCACCGCCGCGCGCCATCCGGTCGACCGGGCAAGGGCCGATGGACTTTCGCACCCTCAGGACGTTCCACGCCATCGCCGAACTCGGCAGCCTGAGCAAGGCGGCGGACCTGCTCCGCATCGGACAGCCCGCGCTCAGCCGGCAGATGAAGCTTTTGGAGCACGAGCTGAAGGCCGAGCTGTTCGTCCGCAACGGACGCGGCATGGTGCTGACGAGCGCGGGGCAGCTGCTGCTGGAACGCAGCCTGAGCCTGGTGCGCCAGATCGAGCAGGTCCGCGACGACATGCAGTCGCTCGACCGGATGCCGTCGGGCAGCGTCGTGCTCGGGGTGGTTCCGACGGTGAGCGCGGTTCTGTCGGCGCGGGTCGCGCGCCGGGCCGTCGCCGAGCTGCCGCAGGTCGCGCTCAGGATCGTCGAGAGCTACGGCGGGCACCTCGTCGAGTGGCTGCATCGCGGCCGGGTCGATCTGGCGATCATCTACGGTCCGGCGGTCGACCTGCATCTCGACGTCGAGACGCTCGGACGCGACGAGCTGGTGGCGGTCGGCCCGAAGGGGTCGGGCCTGGCCGAGCGCGCGCCGGTCGACCTCGCCTGGCTCATCGGCCAGAGGCTCGCGCTGCCGAGCCACTCGCACGGGCTGCGCCGCCTCGTCGAGAAGGCGGCCTCGCGCAAGAAGCTCGCGATCGACGTCGTCGTCGAGGCCGATTCCTTCCGGGTCCTGACCAACATCGTCGAGGAGGGAATCGGCTACACCATCCTGCCGCCCTCGGCGATCCACGCCGAATTGCAGCAGGACCGCCTCGAGATCGCGGCCTTCGCAGCCCCGGGCATTGCCCGCGAGGTCGTGCTGGCCGCCGCCACCGCGAAGCCGGCCTCGATTGCGAGCGCGGCCGTGGCCGAGCTGGTGCGGACGGAGATCGCCGCGCTCGTGCGCGAGGGCCGCTGGCGCCTCGCGACCGAGTTCGAGGCGCCGCCCCGCTAAGGACTTCGAGCCTGACCCTTACGCGACCGCGAAGCCGAGATGCCCGCGCATCCGGTGCTTGAGGAAGACGCCGTCCCGCGGCGGCAGGGCCCGCTCCACGTGCCCGGAGGCGATCCGCACCCGCACGAACCGGGGTCCCCCGGACGTCGTCTGAAGGTTCGGCCGATAGGCCGCGAGCCCGGCCTCGTCGGCGATCTCGACCGCGTCCTCGATGCCGCTCGCCTGCGCGACCCGATCCAGCCGGACGCCGAGGCCCGAATGGCTCCGCTGCATGCCGGTCTCGCCGTAATGGCCGTTGTCGAGGACGACGATCGTGAGGTTGCCAGGACGCGCCATCGCGACCGTCATCAGTCCCCCTGCCCCCATGATCTGCTCGCCGTCGCCGGTCACAACCGCGACCGGCCGCGCGGGTTGCGCCAGGGCGAGCCCGAGGCCGACGAGGGCGGCCCCGCCCATCGCGCCCCAGAGATAGAAGTTGCCATCGTGGTCGCCCGCGTCGAAGACGTCGTAGGCCGGCGAGCCGAGACCGGTCACGACCAGGAGGTCGCGGCGCTCGGCGAGAAGGACCTTGACGGCCCGGCGGCGATCGAGCGTCCCAAGCGTATCCGACATGCGTGTGTCCGACATGGGTGTGTCCGACATGGCGTGATCTCCCGTCGTCATTTGCCCTCGACCCACTTCTTGCGTCCCAGCATGCGCTGCGAGATCAGCACGGCGACCTGCTGATCGCCGTCGAAAGCGAGGTTCGCCGCGGCCTCCACCACCTCGCCGGCCTCCTCCGGCCGGTCGAGGCGCAGGAGCGTGACGCCCATCGCCCCGAGGGTGGCGGGTGTTCCGAGGCCCATCGGGATCTGCCACGGGTTGAACTCGGCCCACTCGCCGCGCATCGTCACCAGGGTCAGGAACGGGAACCGGCAGGTCGCGGGCAGCGACAGCATGTTGATGCAGTTGCCGACCCCGCTCGACTGCATCAGCAGGACCGCGCGGTCCCCGCCGAGCCAGGCGCCCGCCGCGAGCGCGATCCCCTCCTCCTCGGTGGTCAGGACGGTGGTGCGGACTTGCGCGTCGTCGTGCAGCGCGCGGATCAGCCGGGCGTGTCCGGCATCCGGCACGTAGGAGGCCTGCGTCACGCCGGCCGCGCGCAAGGCGCGGTAGATCGCGAGGGGCCATTCCGTCCCGGCATCGGCGGCAGCATCGGTCGAGGGTGCGGTCATCGTCATCTCCGGCCAGCCGATCGCTCGGGCAAGGCTCCCTGGGCAAGTCTCGCCCGGCAAGCCTCGCCGGGCACCCGGCGGGGTGCTTGGCCCGGTCCCAGGGACGGGCGGCTCCGTTCACTTGGCGAGATGTGCGCGCGGGACCGGGACCGGCGCACTTTCATTCTCGGCATATCCGGTGTCACGGAATTCGAATTCGCGGCGGGCCTGTGAGGCCTAAGATCGCGGCCAAGAAGCCCGGGACGAACGGGCAAGGAGATCGGGAGGACAGGCATGGAGATGGTAGGGTTCATCGGGCTCGGCCGCATGGGCCGGCCCATGGCGTCCAACCTCTGCCGCAAGGGCTTCCGGCTCGTCGTGAACGACGTGAACCCGGCCGCCGTGCAGGAGCTCGAGAGCCTGCAGGCCCGCGGCGCGGCAGACAGCGCCGAGGTGGCCGGACAGTCCGGGATCATCGTCACCATGCTGCCGAACTCGGCGGTGGTGCGCGAGGTGGTGGCCGGCCCCGGCGGCGTCCTGGCGCATGCCAAGCCCGGCTCGCTCGTCATGGACATGAGCACGGTCTCGCCCGAGACCACCGACGAGCTCGCAGCTTTGGCCCGTGCGCGCGGCATCGGCTTCGTCGACGCGCCGGTCGGCCGCCTGGCGAGCCACGCCGACAAGGCTGAGTCGCTGTTCATGGTCGGGGCCTCGGAGACCGATTTCGCCCGGGTCAAGCCGCTCCTGGAGGGGATGGGGTCGACGATCTACCATTGCGGCCCGGTCGGGACGGGGACGCGGACGAAGCTCGTCAACAATTACCTCGCGGTGACGTCCTGCCAGCTCAACGCCGAGGCCTTGGGCCTGTCGCAGCGGCTCGGCCTCGACCTCGAGCGCACGCTGGAGGTCCTCTACGGCACCACCGCGGTCAACGGGCAGCTGAAGATCGCCTGGCCGAGCAAGGTGCTCGCCGGCGACATCGAGCCGGGCTTCACCATCGATCTCGCGCACAAGGACCTGACGCTCGTCAGCGAGGCCGCCCACGCCGCGCGGGTGCCGATGCCGATCCTGGCCGCCGCCCGCGAGGCGTTCTCGACCGCACGGGCCCGCGGCTTCGGGACGAAGGACTTCTCCGCGATGGTCGACGCCCTGTGCGACCTCGCCGGAATCGAGAAGCCGCGCCTGCGGCGCTGACCGACCCGACAACACAACGAGCAGGGACGCCGGCGGCCTCGACGCCGCACGGTCGATCCGGGAGGAGAACGCGATGGAGATCTCGCGGCGGGCCCTGATGGGCGGCGCCACCGCGCTCGCGGCCGCCTGGTGCGGCGGCGCCCGCGCCCAAGGTCCAGGCCCCCAAGGGACCGGAACGCAAGGGACCGGCCCTCAAGCCACCGGGACCCGGACTCCGACAATCAAGATCGGCGTGCTGTCGGATTTCTCCGGCATCTACACCGATCTGCTCGGTCCGGGCGGCGTCGCCTGCGTGCAGCAGGCGGTGGCGGATTTCGGCCCCGAGCAGCACGGTTTTTCCGTCGAGGTCGTGTTCGCCGACCACCAGAACAAGCCGGATGTCGGCTCCGCGATCGCCCGGCGCTGGTACGATTCCGAGGGCGTCGACATGGTGATCGGCTTGCCCAACTCCTCCGTCGCCCTGGCGCTCGCCTTCGTCACGGCCGAGCGCAACAAGGCCTGCATCGGCACGGCGGTCACGTCGATGGACTTCACCGGCGCGCAATGCACGCCGAACACCATCAACTGGACCTACGACGCCTACATGCTGGCCAAGGCGCTCGGCACCGAGACCGTCAAGGCCGGCGGGCGCAAATGGTACTTCATCACCACCGACAACGCCTTCGGCAACGCGATCCAGGGCGAGACGGCGGGCTTCGTGCAGCAGGCGGGCGGCATGGTGGTGGGCAATTCCCGCTATCCGATCGGCGCGACCGACTACTCGTCGTTCCTGATCGCCGCGCAGGGCAGCGGCGCGGACGTGCTCGGCCTGGCGCTCGGCGGCACCGACATGGTGAACTGCCTCAAGCAGGCGAGCGAGTTCGGCCTGCGCGATCGCATGCGGGTCGCCGCGCCGGTGATGTTCCTCAACGACATCAACGCCCTCGGCCTGCCCCTGACCCAGGGTCTCCTGCACACCAACAGCTTCTACTGGGACGCCAATGACCGCACGCGCGCCTTCACGCAGCGCGTGCTGCCGCGGATGCGGGGCGCCTATCCGGGCATGGTCCATGCCGGCTGCTATGCCGGGACGCTCCACTACCTGAAGGCGGTCGCCGCCCTCGGCGCCACCGCCGCCAAGGCGAGCGGGGCGGCGGCGATCGCCCGCATGAAGGCGATGCCGGCCGACGACGATGCCTTCGGCCGGACGGTGGTCCGCCAGGACGGCCGCGCCCTGGTCCCGGCCTTCCTGCTCCAGGTGAAGAAGCCCGAGGAGAGCCGGGCGCGGTGGGATTACTGCAAGGTGGTGACCGAGATCCCCGGTCCCGACGCCGCCAAGCCGCTCGCGCAGGGCGGGTGCCCGCTCGTCAGGACCTGACGGTGGCCGGGACGCGAGCAGGACCCGTCGGGTCGAGGGGGCGAGCCGTCAGGCGGCCGCGGACGCCTCGCGCACCTTGACGGTCGAACGGTCCACCTGCTCGGCCGCCTGGGCGATCGCCTCCATGCTGCCGGCCAGGGTGTTGGCTCCACGGGAGGCGGTCTGCATCGAGGCGGACATCTCGTGCGTCACCGCCGATTGCTCCTCGACCGCCGCGGCGATCGCACTTGCCACCTGATCGAGGGTGCGGATCGTGCCCTGGATCGACCCGATGGCGTCCACGGCCTGCTGGGTCGCTCCCTGCGTGGCGCTGATCTGCTGGCGGATCTGCTCGGTCGCCTTGCTGGTCTGCTCGGCGAGCTGCTTGACCTCCTGGGCGACCACGGCGAAGCCGCGCCCGGCTTCGCCGGCGCGCGCCGCCTCGATGGTGGCGTTCAGCGCCAGAAGGTTCGTCTGGCTCGCGATCGCCTGGATGAGGGCGACGACCTCGCCGATGCGCGTGGCCTGCTGGCTGAGACCCGCCACGATGGTGCCGGTCTCCTGCGCCTGCGTGACGGCCTGCCCGGCGATCTGCGAGGCGTGCTGCACCTGCTGGCTGATCTCGGACACGGAGGCGGACAGCTCCTCGGCGCCCGAGGCCACGGCCTGGATGTCGCTCGAGACCTGGTTGACCGTGCGGGAGGCGGCGACGGTCTGCGTCGTGACGCCGTGCACGGCGTCGCTGATCGCGTTCAGGTCCACGCTGATGGCGTGGGCCTTCTCGGCGCGGCGCTGCCGTTCATGCACCTGGCCGGTCACGTCGGTGGCGAACTTCACCACCTTGACGAGACGCCCGTCCTCGTCGTGGATCGGGTTGTAGGTCGCCTGGATGAACACCTCGCGGCCGTCCTTCGCGAGACGCGCATATTCGCCGGCCTGGTACTCGCCACGGCCGAGCCTGTTCCAAAAGTTGCGATAGGCCGCGCCCTCCCGCTCCGCCGGCGCGACGAAGATCCGGTGGTGCCGGCCCTGGATCTCGCTCAGCGCGTAGCCGAGGACGGTGAGGAAGTTGGCGTTGGCGTCCAGGATGGTGCCGTCCGGGGTGAAGGCGATGACGGCCTGAGACCGATGCAGGGCGGCGACCTGGCCCTCGGTGTCGATGCTGCGCGCCTTCTGCGCCGTGATGTCGGAGGCGAACACGACGATGTGCGTCGGCTTGCCGTTGCGCCCGAGCACCGGGTTGTAGGAGGCGAGGACCCAGATCTCCCGGCCGTCCTTCGCCAGCCGCTTGAATTCGCGGGTTTGCGGCTCGCCGGCGCGCAGGCTGGCCCAGAACGCCGCCGCCTTGGCGCCCTCGCGCTCGGCCGCGGGCACCAGCACGCTGTGCGGCTGTCCGATCAGCTCCTCACGGCTGTAGCCGACCAGGCTGAGGAAGTTGCGGTTGGCGTTCCGGATCGTGCCGTCGAGGCCGAGCTCGAGGCACCCGCGCGAGCGGTTGATGGCTTGCGTCAGGGCGCGCAGCCCGGACCGGAACAGTGACATGGACGCGTCCTCGCCGGCAGCGACGATCGCGCTGCGCCAGAGGGACTTTCATCTGCGATGACTGAAGCAAGAGTTAAGTCTGCGCTGCGGCATTCGCGCACCTAACTTCGCTCAAAGTTGCAGATCGAATTGCGTGGACACGCATCGGGCAGTCGGCCGCAGATGCTGCAGTCTGGGGCGTCTTGCGGCCGCCCGAGGCCTCGCGTGGCTCGTTCCACCGGCTGCGCGGGATGCCGGTTCGCATCCGGTGATCGTCGGCACCGTTCGCCGGGGCCCGCCGACACCGGCCGCGGCCTCACCCGCACCGCGGCGGTCGATCGATCCCGGCCCGGCTCCCGCCAGCGCCCGATCGAGAGACCACGCGGTCTTCCGAGATCGGGCAGGCCGTGAAGCGACCCCGGCGGATCGGGCCGGCACAGCATCGGGAACGCACTCCCGGGGGCGCCGGTGGCTGTGCGTCCGGCTCCCCCCCGCGGACAAATCGGCCCGGAGCGGGAACCGGTCTGCCGTTCCTGTCACATCGTCGGCCCGGGACGTGTATCAGGGGCTGGTCCCGCGGCGCGGCGCGCGCCCGGCCCCGAACGAGGGACAGCATGGATCTGCGCCACCTGCGCTACTTCGTGACGCTCGCCGAGCAGCGGCATTTCGGGCGCGCGGCCGAGGCCCTGAACATGGCACAGCCGCCCTTGTCCCAGCAGATCAAGGCACTGGAGGACGAGCTGGGCGTGACCCTGTTCGACCGCAGCACGCGGCCGATCGCGCTCACGCGGGCCGGCACCGTCCTGTTCCGCGAGGCGCGCCAGATCCTGCACCACGTGAGCCGGGCGCGCACCGCGACGCAGCGGGCGGGGCGGGGCGAGAGCGGGCAGGTCGTCGTCGGCACCACCGGCTCCGCCGCCCTCGACGTCCTGCCGCCGGTGCTCGCCGCCTTCCGCGCGCGGTGCCCGCAGGCGCAGGTCGCCCTGCGGGAGATGTCGTCGCCCGATCAGACGGCCGCGCTCGGGCGCGGCGACATCCATGTCGGCTTCGTCCGGCCCCCGATCCTGGACGATCGCTTGAGCGCGCGGCTCGTCCATCGTGAGCCCTTCATCGTCGCCCTGCCGGACTCTCACTCCCTGGCGGCGGCCGAGGCGGTCTCCCTCGCCGACCTGAACGGGACCGCCCTCGTCATCTTCGATCCGGCGGAAGCCCCCGGCTTCCACGATCTCATCATCCATCTGTGCCGGACGGCCGGCTACGATCCCGCCGTCACGCTGTCCGCCGCACAGATGACGACGATGCTCACGCTCGTCGCCGCGGCCTACGGCTTCGCCCTGGTCCCCCGCTCCGCCCGTCGCCTCGCCTTGCCCGGCATCGCCTTCCGGCCGCTTCTCGACGAGCCCTGCCTCGTCGACCTCTACGCCGTCTGGATCGCGGCGCGCGAGACCCCGCTCGTGGCCGAGCTCCTGGCGGTCCTCGACGCCGCGCGACCGGACTCCCTCCATGCGGAAGGCCCGGCCAGCCGCGGCGGGCGCTGAGATAATTCCATATCGAAGCCGTATTGGACGCGATTTCCGGACGCTTGCTACCCAGATCCGACCAGCGGGCCAGGCGATGCCCGTGGCAGGGACCCGGACCGTGGCGAAGCCGCTCGACCCCATCACGACGTCCGTCGTGCAGCACCGCCTCTCCTCCATCGTCGAGGAGATGGGGGAGGCGATGCTGCGCACCTCCTATTCGCAGATCCTCAATGCCAGCCGCGACTTCTCGATCGCGATCTGCGACACGAGGAGCCGGCTGATCGCGCAGGCCGACCACATCCCCGTCCATGTCGGCGCGCTGCCCTGGGCCGTGCGCGCGGTGGAGGCGGCCTTCGCCGGGGCGATCGAACCCGGCGACGTGATCCTGCTCAACGATCCGGCCACGGGCGGGTCGCACCTGCCGGACGTCACGGCCTTCGTGCCGGTCTTCGGCGAGGGCGTGCGGCGCTACTGGACCGTGGTCCGCGCCCACATGGGCGATATCGGGGGCGCCACGCACGGCGCCTACAACCCCACCGCCACCGAGATCTGGCAGGAGGGCCTGCGGATCCCGCCGCTGAAGCTCTACGAGGCCGGCCGCCTGCGCGGCGACGTGCTCGACCTCATCCTGCTCAACGTGCGCTTCCCCCGCGACTTCCGCGGCGACCTCACCGCGATGATCGGGGCGGCGCATCTCGGCGAGCGGCGGATCGAGCGGCTGTTTCGCGAGATCGGGACGGAGAGGGTCGAGCAGGCCGTCGAGGCCGTCCTCGACGGGGCCGAGCGGCAGGCCCGCGCGGTGGTCGCCGGCTGGGCGGACGGCACCTATCGCGGCGAGGCCCTCCTCGACGACGACGGGCGCGGCCGCGAGGACGTGCGCATCGTGGCCACCGTGACCAAGCGGGGCAGCGATCTCTCGGTCGATTTGAGCGAGAGCGACCCGCAATCGGCGAGCTTCGCCAATTCCTCGCACGCCAACACCCAGGCCGCGGTGGCGATGGCCTTCGCCTACCTGATCGATCCGGACATCCCGAAGAACGACGGCGCGTTCCGGCCGCTCTCGGTCACCCTGCGCAAGGGGACGATCGTGTGGGCGGACGACCATCTGCCGGTCACCCTCTGCACCACGCATCCCGCCAACGAGATCGTCGAGGCGATCGTCAAGGCGCTGAGCGCCGCCTGCCCCGGGCGCGCGATGGCCGGATGGAGCCGCCGCTTCCGCATCTCGGTCACGGGCGACAACCCCCGCACCGGCAAGCGCTTCATCTGGCACATGTTCCACGCAAGGCCGGGCGGCGGCGCGTCGCCCGCGGGGGACGGCTGGTCGGGGGCCGGCGAGTGGCACTCCGTCGGCGGGATCAAGTTCGGCAGCGTCGAGGTGGCGGAGGCCCGCTTCCCCCTGCGCTTCGACCGGCACGAGTTCCGGGCGGGGTCCGGCGGCGAGGGGCGGCACCGCGGCGGCCTCGGCACGGCCATGGACCTCGTGGTGGAAGTGCCAGCCTACGCGCACACCGCCGGCGAGGGCGCCCGCCACGGCGCCGCCGGCCTGCTCGGCGGGCGGGACGGCGCTCCCCATGACTACCGCCTCGTCTCGCAAGGGTCGTCCCGGCC
>JAEWKL010000694.1 GCA_023386115.1 Pseudomonadota bacterium | reverse complement strand
GCTCGGAGGCCTCGTCCTCGGGCAGGCTGGCAAGGTCGCCCTCCGCCCAGGCGATCGGCTGGCCGATCAGCGCCTCGATCGCCGCGAGCGACTTCTCGTCGCCGCGGCCGACCAGGGTGAAGGCGGTGCCGGTGCGGCCCGCCCGGCCGGTGCGGCCGATCCGGTGGACGTAGTCCTCGGCGTGATGCGGCACGTCGAAGTTGAAGACGTGGCTCACCGCCGGGATGTCGAGGCCGCGGGCCGCGACGTCGCTGGCGACGAGCAGCGGCACCTCGCCGGAGCGGAACGCGTCGAGCGCCGCCATGCGGGCGCGCTGGTCCATGTCGCCGTGCAGGGCCGCGACGTTGAAGCCGTGGTTCGACAGCGACTTCTGCAACTGCGCGACGTCGCGCTTGCGGTTGCAGAAGATGAGGCCGTTGTTCAGCTCCTCGGCACCGCGAATCAGCTTGCGCAGGGTCTTGCGCTTCTGGTGCCCTTCCGCGCCCGTCGCGACCAGACGCTGGGTGATGGTCGAGGCGGTGGAAGCGGGGCGCGCCACCTCGATCCGGATCGGATTGTGCAGGAAGTCGTCGGCGAGGCGCTGGATCTCCGGCGGCATCGTCGCGGAGAAGAACAGGGTCTGGCGCGTGAACGGCACCATCTTCACGATCCGCTCGATGTCGGGGATGAACCCCATGTCGAGCATCCGGTCGGCCTCGTCGATGACGAGGAGCTCGACGCCGGTGAGCAGCAGCTTGCCGCGCTCGAAATGGTCGAGCAGCCGCCCGGGGGTCGCGATCAGCACGTCGACGCCGCGGGTGATCTTCAGGTCCTGGTCGGCGAACGAGACGCCGCCGATCAGCAGCGCGACGTTGAGCTTGTGGTTCGTGCCGTAGCGCTCGAAATTCTCCTCGACCTGCGCGGCGAGCTCGCGCGTCGGCTCGAGGATCAGCGTGCGCGGCATCCGGGCGCGGGCCCGGCCCTGCTCCAGCAAGGTGAGCATCGGCAGCGTGAACGCCGCCGTCTTGCCGGTGCCGGTCTGGGCGACGCCCAGGACGTCGCGCCGCGCGAGGACGTGCGGAATGGCTTGGGCTTGGATCGGGGTCGGCGTGGTGTAGCCCGCGGCCTCGACGGCCTGCTGGACCTTCTCGCTTAAACCCAGTTCGGCGAATGACATTCTGAAGAGAACCGTTGCGCGCGGGCGGATCGGGCCGGCGCGTAAGACACCGTCGCGGCAACGGCCGGGAGGCAAAGTCGTTTCGCAGCCTGTTCGCGCCGGCTGCGCCGGGGCGGGACGTTGACGCCATTGCTCCGTCGCGTCGGGCACGCGACCGCCCGCAGGACACGCCCGATGCGAGCCCATTTGTCAAGTGCTGGCCGGGATTTATTCGGTGAACAGGGCCGGCCCCCGATCTCGCGCTCCGCCCTCCGTCACGGGCGCGGTGGCGCACCGCAAGGGTCGAGGCGCGTCTGCGCCGCGGGTCCGGCGATCGATCCGGTGGTCTCGGGCTCGACGATGCCGCGCAGGGTCGCAACCGTCTCCCGCCCAGGACCGGAGGCCGTGCGCGAGGCCAGGAAATGAGTGGCCGCCAGCGAGGCGGCGACGGCGAACAAGGCGATCCTCCAGGTGCGCCGGAGCAGGGAAGGCGGCGCGTTCTCGTGCCCCGAAACGTCCATCTCGATTCCTCAGCGGAAGTCGTCGGATCGTACGATGGCGGATCATGGTTAATGATAAGTGACCGCGTTCATTCGATTTTTTGGATCGACGGTCGTCGCCGATTCACGTTTCGTTGACGGGTGACCGGGTAAACCCTGACCTCGTTGCAGGAATGCGACAGACCGGGTGACCGACCGGGGATAGAAGCGCGCCGGCTCTCGCCAATCAGGACCAGTCAGAGAATGAAGAAGATCCTCCTCGCCTCCGTGGCCCTCGTCGGCCTGTCCGCGGCTGCCTCGGCGGCCGACCTGCCGCGCCGCGCGGCCCCCCCGCCGGTCTTCACTCCGGTGCCGGTCTTCACCTGGACGGGCTTCTACGCCGGTTTCAACGCTGGCTACGGCTTCAACACCGCTGACACCCGCGGCCCGACCGTCGTCGGCATCGACAACCGCACCGGCCTGATCGGCGCCGGTCCGGGTGGCGTTCCGGGCACCGGGGTGCTCGCCTTCGGCAACCGCAACAGCACCGACGGCTTCGTCGGCGGCGGCCAGATCGGCTACAACTACCAGTTCACCCCGGGCTCGGGCTTCGTGGTCGGCATCGAGGCCGATGCCCAGTACGCCGATTTCGGCCGTGACCGGAACCGGTTCTCGTATTCCGGCACCGTGCCGTGCTGCGCCGCCCAGGCCGTGTTCAACCCGAACGGCGTCTCGGGCCTGGACTTCTTCGGCACCGTCCGCGGCCGCCTCGGCTACGCCTGGGACCGCACCCTCGTTTACGCCACCGGCGGCTTCGCCTACGGCGCCGGCGGCGGCCGCGAGTTCGGCCTGCCGAACCGCTCCTCCGACGACTTCCAGACCGGCTGGACCGTCGGCGGCGGTGTCGAGTACGCCCTGCCCACCGACTCGTTCCTGAACTTCTTCCGTTCGAACGCCGTGACCGTGAAGGTCGAGGGCCTGTACGTGAACATGGACCGCGGTGGTCTGGGCGGCGCCTTCGCCGTGAACAACGCCGGCACCCTGATCACCACGACCTCCCCGGGCGTGGTCGTCGTCAACGGCGCCCAGAGCCGTCGCGACACCGAGTTCGCCGTGGTTCGCGCCGGCCTGAACTACAAGTTCAACGGCTTCTAGTCGTCACACTCCGTCCCTTCGACGGAGCGGAGCCCGGCCTCACGGCCGGGCTCTTTTTTTATGCGCGTGGATCGTCTCTGCGCGCTTGGATCATGCGCCCGTCGGAACCTTCACACTGAACTTCACCTCGCGCAGGGCGAAGTTCGAGTGGATCTGCTGCACCGCCGGGCAGGAGAACACCGCCTCCTGCAGGAAGCGCTCGTAGTGCCGGGCATCCCGCACCACGACCCGCAGCAGGTAGTCGGCCTGTCCGGTCGTCGAAAAGCATTCCAGCACCTCGTCCCGACGCCCGATGACGCGCTCGAACTCCGCCACGCCCTCCCGGTCGTGCTTGGCCAGGGTCACGTGGGCGAAGACACATTGGCCGTGGTCGAGCGCCGCCGCATCGACCAGCGCGACGTAGCCGCGGATGATTCCTCGCTCCTCCAGCGCCTTCAGCCGTCGCCAGGTCGGCGAGGTCGAGAGCCCGATCCGCTGGGCGAGGTCCTGCACCGAGAGCCGGGCATCGTCCTGCAGCGCGTCCAGGATCGCCCGCTCGAAGCGGTCCGGCGCGTCTCCCCGTTCAGGCATGGGCATGTCTCGTTTCGACGATTCGAGCCCCATTCGTACCTCCACGAGCCCGAGACCGGAAGCGAAAGAGGCAGGTTTTGCCCGTGCGGCCGGCATAGCCTGACGGCGAGGAGACCCCGCCGATGCCCGAGCTCGACCGCGCCTACCGCCTCGACGACCGTTTCGACCGCTCGGCCGGGCGGGCCTACATGACCGGCACGCAGGCCCTGGTGCGTCTCCTCCTGTCTCAAGCGGCGATCGACCGCCGCGACGGGCTCAAGACCGCCGGCCTCGTCTCCGGCTATCGCGGCTCGCCGCTTGGCGCCGTCGACCAGGAATTGTGGCGGGCGAAGGATCGCCTCGCGCAGGCCGGCATCCGCTTCCAGCCCGGCATCAACGAGGATCTGGCGGCGGCGTCCCTGCTCGGCAGCCAGCGGGTCGCCCTCGATCCGGCCGCCACCGTCGAGGGGGTGTTCGGCCTCTGGTACGGCAAGGGCCCGGGGGTCGACCGCTCCGGCGACGCCCTCAAGCACGGCAACGCCTATGGCAGCAGCCCGAAGGGCGGCGTGCTGGTCGTCGCCGGCGACGACCATGGCTGCGTCTCCTCCTCGATGTCGCATCAGAGCGATCTCGCGCTCGCGGCCTGGCACATGCCGGTGATCCACCCGGGAAGCCTCGCCGAGTACGAGGCCTTCGGCCTGTGGGGCTTCGCCGCCTCGCGCTTCTCCGGCGCCTGGGTCGGCTTCAAGGCGATCTCCGAGGTTGTAGAGGGCGCGGCCTCGGTCGCGCTGTCCCCGCTGCCGTCGTTCGTGACCCCCGATTTCACCCCGCCGCCGGGTGGCCTGCACATCCGCTGGCCCGACCTGCCGAGCCTCGCCATCGAGGCGCGCGCGCTGCAAAAGCTCGAGGCGATCCGCGCCTTCGCCCGGGCCAATCCCCTCGACCGGCTGGTGGTGGCGCCGGAGCGCCCCCGCCTCCTCGTCGTCACGGTCGGCAAGGCGCAGGGCGACGCGATGGAGGCGTTTCGGCTCCTCGGCCACGATCCGGACTCGCTCCGCGCGGCCGGCGTCGCGGTGCTGAAGGTCGGCCTCGTCCATCCCCTCGACGTCGCCGGACTCTCGAGGCTGGCGGCGGGCGTCGAGACCGTGCTGGTGATCGAGGAGAAGGCGCCGCTCGTCGAGCGCCAGCTGCGCGACGGCCTCTACGACCTTCCCAGCCAGCACCGCCCGCGGATCCTCGGCAAGCGCGATGCCGACGGCAAGCCCCTGGTCTCCGAGGTCGAGGAGCTGCGCCCCTCGCGCCTCGTCGGGATCCTGGCCGAGGCCCTGCGCCCTCTCGGCCTCGCCGTTGCGGCGCCGGAGACTCCGTCCGTTCCCGCCTCCTCCGGGCCGTTGCCGGTGCGCACGCCGTATTTCTGCTCCGGCTGCCCGCACAACACCTCGACCCGGGTGCCGGAGGGCTCGCAGGCCCGGGCCGGCATCGGCTGCCACTTCATGGCGAACTGGATGGAGCGCGACACCACCGGCATCGTGCCGATGGGAGCCGAGGGGGTCGACTGGACCGGCCAGGCCCCCTTCACCCGCCAAGCCCACATCTTCCAGAATCTCGGTGACGGGACCTACTTCCATTCCGGCCATGCGGCCATCCGGCAGGCGGTCGCGAGCGGGGTCAACATCACCTACAAGATCCTCTACAACGACGCCGTAGCGATGACCGGCGGCCAGCCGGTCGACGGCGTGCTCACCGTGCCGCAGATCACCCGCCTGGTCTCGGCCGAGGGCGCGGCCCGCGTCGTGGTGGTGTCGGACGATCCGGCCCGTGTGGCGAGGAGCGCCGCCCGCGATCCCCTCGCCCCCGGCGTCACCGTGCATCACCGCGACGATCTCGACGCGGTGCAGCGGGAGTTGCGCGAGACGAAGGGCGTCACCGTGCTGGTCTACGACCAGACCTGCGCCACCGAGGCGCGCCGGCGGCGCAAGCGCGGCGCGAGCCCGCCTCCGGCCCGTCGCGCGGTCATCAATCCGCTCGTCTGCGAGGGCTGCGGCGATTGCCAGCAGAAGTCGAACTGTCTCTCGGTGGTGCCGGTCGAGACCGAGTTCGGCCGGAAGCGCACCATCGACCAGACCGGCTGCAACAGCGACCTCTCCTGCCTCAAGGGCTTCTGCCCGTCCTTCGTGACGCTCGACGGCGCGGCGCCCCGGCGCCGGCCGGGCGTCGCCGTCGCACCCGAGATTGTCGCATCCCGCGCCGCCGCGCTCCCGGAGCCCGAAACGGCGCTTGGCGTGGTTCCTTATGAGATCCTGGTCGCCGGCGTCGGCGGCACCGGCGTGGTGACGGTGGGCGCCCTCATCACCATGGCGGCCCATCTCGAAGGGCGCGGCGCCAGCGTGCTCGACTTCATGGGCTTCGCCCAGAAGGGCGGCCAGGTGCTCTCCTTCGTGCGGCTGGCCAGCGATCCGGGCGCGCTCCATCAGGTGCGGATCGACCGCGGCCGGGCCGATGCGGTTCTGGCCTGCGACCTCGTGGTGGCGGCGAGCCCGGACGCGGCGTCGGTGATCGACCCCGCCCGCACCCGGATCATCGCCAACACCCACGAGATCCCGACCGGCACCTCCTTGCGCGACCCGAAGGCCCGCATCGACACGCGGATGCTGGAAAGCCTGCTCGCCCGCCGGGTCCGGGCCGGGGCGCTGCGCAGCCTCGACGCGCAGGCGATGGCCGCGCGCCTGATCGGCGACGCGCAAGCCGCCAACGTGCTGCTCCTCGGCTTCGCCTGGCAATGCGGGCTGGTCCCGGTCTCCCGCGACGCCCTCGACCAGGCCGTAGCGCTGAACGGCGTCGCGGTGGCGGGCAACCGCCTGGCGCTGGCCTGGGGCCGGCTCCTCGCCGCCGATCCGGCCTTCGTCGAGGGCCATCTCGTCCCCGAAGCGGCGCCGGCGCAGGACCTGGATACGCTGGTGGCGCGGCGAGCCGAGTACCTCAGCGCCTACCAGGACGGACGTTACGCGGCGCGCTACCGCGACCGGGTCGCGATGGTGCGGGCGCGGGGCGGGGATGTCCTGGCCGAGACGGTCGCCCGCTCCCTGTTCAAGCTGATGGCGATCAAGGACGAGTACGAGGTGGCCCGGCTCCAGTCCGATCCGGCCTTCCTGGCCCGACTCGCCGAGGAGTTCGAGGGCAAAGGACCGGGGGCGAAGGTGCGACCGACCTTCCATCTCGCGCCCCCGATCCTCGCCCGGACGCGGCCCGGCGAGTCTGAGCCGCGCAAGATCGCCTTCGGTCCGTGGCTGCTGCCGGTCTTGCGCGGGCTCGCATCCCTGAAGCGCCTGCGCGGCCGGCGCCTCGACCCCCTATGGCTGATCACCGAGCGGCGGGAGGAGCGGGCCGTGCTGGCGGAATACGAGGCGCAGGTCGACACCGCCCTCGCCCTCGTCGGCCGGGCCGATCCGGCGGCGCTGCGCGACCTCCTCGCCGCGCCCCAGGAGATCCGCGGCTTCGGCCCGGTCAAGGCGCGGGCGATCACCGCCTGGCGCGCGCAGAGCGACGCGCTTCTGGCGGCGGTCCGCGCCGGCAACGATTCCGGAGCGCCGCTGTCGCGGGCGGGGTAGCAGGCGGGGACGCCCGTGAGCCTGCGTCGGCGGACCGGATTGCGGCGGGGCGGGGCCTCGCGTAGGCGGGGTCTCACGCTCCGCCGCTTCAAGGTTGCCCCATCATGCGCCGCCGCACCCGCTCCTTCGTCGGGGCGATCGTGATGATCGCCTTCGTGTTGATCTACGCGCCCCTCGCCATGGCGCTCGCCGACAGCCGCATCGCCCAGACGCCGCCGCTGGTGCAATCGGTGCTCTACGCGATCCTCGGAATCGCCTGGATCGTCCCGCTGATGCCGCTGATCCGCTGGATGGAGCGGCCCGACCGCGACCCGGCCTGACGCCGGGCCGATGGACTGAATGGTCCATAGGCCGGGATTTCGCCAAAATGGGCTGCCAGATCTCGTGATCGCAGCCTTCCGGCCCGCGCTCTCCCGCTTCCGCATCCCCATCGACACCCGCAAGGCAGCCCCAGGCCCATGCGCCACGCGCTCGCGTTTCTTCTTCTCCTCGGTCCCCTCGCCGGTGCCGCCCAGGCGCAGGGCGCGCCGCGCTCCGTCGGTGATTGCGAGCGCATCAAGGGCGACCTCGCCTATAACCAGTGCCTGTCGCTGTTCGGCCCCGCCGCGAAGGGCGTCGCCGCCGCGGCCGCGGCGGTCTCCGCCGCGATTCCACGCCTGCCCGTTCCCCCTGCCCTCGCCGAGGCGCTGGAGCCCACCCCC
>JAEWKL010000689.1 GCA_023386115.1 Pseudomonadota bacterium | reverse complement strand
CCTTCTCGTCGATCACCACCGTCATCCGCATCGCCCGGCGCGGCAGGCCGGCTTGCGCGAGCAGCTTGCGCTTGAGGAGCTGGTAATCCTCGCAATCGCCCGAGCCGTCCTCGGCCAGGTCCCAGCGGTCCGGCACGCCCCAATGCTCCTGGTCGGTGACCGCGCGCAGGGACGCGTTGACCTGACGGTTGAGGCCGGTCACCGTCTGCCACAGCCGCGGGGTGAGCGTCACCTGCGCCGGCTCGCTCACGTCCACCGCGCATTCCGACGCGTAGCGGGCGCAGAACTCGACCCATCCGACGATCGGCCGGGCGTGGCCGAGATCCGGGGCGCCGACGCTCGGCATCGGCAGGGCCGCGAGGGTCTGGGCCGCCGCCTCGTTGGACTGGGCCGACACCAAACCCGCCGCGAGCATCGCCGCACCGGCGACCAGAACCCGCTTCACCTGCTGCCCGATACCCGTGGTCATCTGCGCCATCCCCTTCGTTACGAAGAAGGATGACCCCCACTTGCTCGGCCGCGCTGAAATGAATCCGCGCAATTTTATCGATCGGCCTGCGCGGCAGGCGGCCCCGCGGACAGGACCAAGACCTCGCTCAACGGGTCCGGCACATTCGCCGGACCGCATTAGGGGATCGCTGACCTTAACCGGACGTTCCGGGCTGGATCGGCGCCTGGTAGGTCAGGCCCATGTCCCAGGGGAAGTAGATCCAGGTGTCCTGGCTCACTTCCGTGACGAAGGTGTCGATCAGCGGCCGGCCGGCGGGTTTGGCGTAGACCGTGGCGAAGTGCGCTCCCGGCAGCATCGCCCGCACCACCTGGGCCGTCTTGCCGGTATCGGTGAGATCGTCGAGGACCAGCACGCCGCTTCCTTGGCCGTCGCCGACGGCCCGGATGCTCGGGGCCACGTCCTTGAGCACCTGGAGGGCGCCCTGCTCCTGGTAATCGTGGTAGCTCGCCACGCACACCGTCTCGACCAGCCGGATGCCGAGCTCGCGCGCCACGATCGCGGCCGGCACCAGGCCGCCTCGGGTGATGCACACGATGGCCTCGAACGGGCCGGCGCCGGCGAGTCGCCAGGCCAGCGCCCGGGCGTCGCGGTGGAACTGATCCCAGGAGACCGGGAAGGCCTTGTCGCTCGGAGCAGCCATGGCGATTCAGTTCCGTTCGGCCTGGAGGCGCGAGACCAGCGCCTCGATCTCGGCGCGCGCCGCGGCCAGGGCCTCCGGCTCGCGCCCGCGCACGACGATCTGGTTGCGAAAGCCCGCCGCGGTCATCGACGGATAGGAGCCGATCGAGACGCGAGGGTGCGCCTTGGCGATCAGCGCCAGCCCTTCGGCGTAGCCGCCCTCCGGCAGGTTGCCGGCCTCGATCGTCTCGGCGGTCACCCGCGCGCCGGTCTTCAGCCGCGGAGCGACCGAATCGAGCATCGCCTGCATGATCGACGGCACGCCCGCCATCACGATCACGTTCTCGATCATGAAGCCCGGCGCCTTCGAGATCGGGTTCTCGATCAGCTCGGCCCCGAATGGGATGCGGGCCATGCGCAGGCGGGCCTCGTTGAGGTCCTCCGGCTTGATCCGCTCGAGCAGCATCGCCTTCGCCCGCGGGTCGACGTCGATCCCGACGCCGACCGCGTCCGCCACGCAATCGGCCGTGATGTCGTCGTGGGTCGGCCCGATCCCGCCGGTGGTGAACAGGTAGGTGTAGCGGCCGCGGAGCGCATTGACCGCCGCCACGATCTCCTCGGCGACGTCCGGCACCACCCGCACCTCGCGCAGGTCGATGCCCGAATTGTTCAGATACTCGGCGATGTAGCCGATATTCTTGTCCTTGGTGCGTCCGGAGAGGATCTCGTCGCCGATGACCAGGATGGCGGCCGTGACCGGGGCGGGGCTGGCGTCAGGCATCTGGAGGGTCTTCTTCTGTGCGGCCCGCCGCCGCGGCGGCAGCAGGGATGGTGCCCGCCTTATCGCGGCGCCCCCCGGGGCTCAAGCGTGACACCGCCGCCCTCGCCGGGGTAAGCGCCGGGAATGCCCAATGAATTCGCCGCCTCATGCGCTTTCCCGGCCCGCTGACCGAAGGGCGGCTGGTCCGCCGCTACAAGCGCTTCCTCGCCGATGTCGAGTTGGCGGATGGACGCCTCGTCACCGCGCATTGCGCCAATCCGGGGGCGATGCTCGGCCTCGTGGAGCCAGGCCGGCCGGTGCTGCTCTCGGCCTCCACCAACCCGGCCCGCAAGCTCGCCTGGTCGTGGGAGCTGGTCGAGGCGGACCTGCCCGGCGGGCCGCAATGGGTCGGCATCAACACCGCCCGGCCGAACGCCCTGGTGGCCGAGGCGTTTCAGGCGGGGCGCCTGTCCCCGCTGTCCGGCGCCACGTCCTGGCGGGCGGAGGTCGCTTACGGGAAAGCGAGCCGCGTCGATTTCCTGGCCGGCGACGCGTCCGGGCCGATCCATGTCGAGGTGAAGAACTGCCACCTGATGCGCAGGCCCGGTCTCGCCGAGTTCCCGGATTGCGTCGCCGCCCGCAGCGCCCGCCACATGGACGAACTCGCCGAGGTGGTGCGCCAGGGCGGGCGCGCCCTGGTGATCTGGGTGGTGCAGATGCGGGCCGAGCGTTTCGCCGTCGCGGGCGATCTCGACCCGGGTTTCGACGCCGCGTTCCGGCGCGCCCGGGCCGCCGGCGTGGCGGCGCACGCCTTCACCTGCCGGATCGACCGGAACGCGGTGACGATCGGGACGGAGATCCCGATCGTCGAATGAGGTTTCACCAGCGCCCAGGGCCGGGCTCGTCGTCCCAGTGCCGGTGGCGGTGCCAGGGCGGCGGGCCGCCCCAGCGCGGGCCGTCGCGGTAGCCGCCCTCCCGGTCGCCGGGGCCCTCGTCGCAGACCCGCACCCGCCGCACCACCTCGTCCCCGTCGGGCTCGATGCGGCGCTTGACGAAGACCCGGCAGGATTCGGGGCCACGGACGAAGCGCGGCGGGGGAGGGGGCGGCGCGCGCCACTCGCCCCGGCCCTCGAAGCGGGGCGGCGGATCCTCGTCGAGATCGGCTGCGGCGGCCGGACCGGCGAGGGCGAGAAGGGCGAGGGCGCCGAGGACGAAACGGGCGGTCGGGCGCACGGTCATGGCGGGCGACTCTTCGGTGGATCTTGGCTGGCGAAACCGTTTCGGCCGTCAGGACGGGCCCGGCGGGCGGGACGGGGGCGGTGATGACCGCCGGCATGGGGCATCCTCGTGCGCTCGCGTTGAACCGCGGCTGAAGCGGCCGTTGCCCGGCAGACAGGTTTCCGGCGAGCGGCGGCGCGGAGGACCTGCCGCGCCGATCACGGCGGGATCGCGAGGTGAGCGCGCCCCAACCATGCCGCGCGAATAGCTGTGGCCAAGTCTCGCGATGACGCGGAATCCGTCGGTTTTTTCCCTTGGGTAAGGGTTGCTTAGAGAGGCCGATCTACCCTGGCGTCGAGGGGGAAGTGCGAATCATGAGCGTCAAGAGGCTTCTGTTCTCATCCATCGTCGCGATCGGTGCGATCGCGTGCGTGCTGGCCGCCACCATGGCATGGCTGCACCGGTCGCGGATCGCGGAGATCGACCGCGGCCTGCTCCGCCTCGAGATCGTGCGGGCCCTTTCGGCGATTCCGCAGGCCGTCAACATGGAGCGCGGCCTGTGGGGCCTGCTGCTTCCGGCGGCATCGCTCGACGAGGTGTCGCGGCATCCCGGGCTCGCCGATCTGCGCCGACGCTCCGACGAGGCCGTCGCCGCGCTTCGTCGGGCGGTCGAGGCCGGTGCCGCGAGCTTGCCGGATGCGGGCTCTCTCCAGGCCAAGGCCGTGGAGATCGAAACGGCTTTCGGCGCGGTGCGCCGGTCGGCGCAGGGCCGGCTCGCCCTGCCGCCCGAGCAGCGCGGCGATGCGGCGGGCGCCCTCGCCAAGGACATGGCGCCGATCAGCGACAAGGCTGTCGCGGTGGCGACCGACGTGACGCGGGATCTCACATCGACCGATGGCAGGGCCAATCGCTGGATCCAGGTCGCCGCAGCGGCCGGCGATCTGCGCGACGTCGGCGGGCGGCAAGCCGGCTTCCTCCAGAACCTCGTCGTTCCCCGCAAGCCGGTGACCCCCGCGCAGCGGATCGAGTTCTGGACGTTCCAGGGCCGCGTCGACCAGATCCTCGTCGCCCTCGAGAAGGCCGCCGCCGATCCCGCCGCCGGCGAGGGAGTGGCGACCGCCATGGAGGGCGTGCGCCGCGGCTACGTCCAGGTCTTCTCGGATCTGAAGAGGGACCTGCTCCCCCATTTCGACTCGGGAGCCTTCCCGCTCGACGGCACGGGGTACCGCGACCGGGCGGTGTCCATGTGGCCGCCGGTCCTGCGGCTGCGCGATACCGCGTTCGACCGGGCGGCCGCCATCCTGGCCGAGCGTCGGGCCGACGCGCAGGAGGGCTTCGGACTGGCGCTGGCCGCTTTCGCGGCGACGGTCGCGGTCGGCATCGGCGTGCTGGTCCTCACGGTGGTGCAGGTGATCCGGCCCCTCACCGGCATGGCGGAGGCGATCGGCCGCGTCGCTGAAGGTGATCTCGCCGTTGCGATCCCCGGCGTCGGGCGCCGCGACGAGATCGGCGCGATGGCGAGCGCCGTGGCGGTGTTCAAGGACAGCCTGATCCGCAACCGGGCCCTCGAAGCGGAGGCGTCCACCGTGCGGGCCGGCGCGGAGGTGCGGCGCCGGGCCGACCTGCACCGGATCGCCGATCAGCTCGAGGGGGCGGTGAGCGCGGTCGTCGGCAGCGTGGCGCAGGCGGCGACCGAGATGCAGGCGACCGCCCACGCCATGGCGGCCTCCGCCGCGCGGACCGTCGACCGGAGCCACGCGGTCGCGGCGACATCCGGCCAGACGGCCGCCAACGTGCATACCGTCGCGGCGGCAGCCGAGGAGCTCGGATCGTCGATCGCCGAGATCAGCCGGCAGGTCGACGGCTCGGCCGACCTCGTCCGGGTCGCCGCGGCGGAAGCCGCCCAGACAGTGGCGCTGGTGCAGGATCTCAGCGGCGCGGCGGCCCGGGTCGGCGACGTGGTGGCGCTGATCTCCTCGATCGCGAGCCAGACAAACCTGCTCGCGCTCAACGCCACGATCGAGGCGGCGCGGGCGGGTGCCGCGGGCCGCGGCTTCGCAGTGGTCGCCGCCGAGGTGAAGGAGCTGGCCGGGCAGACGGCGAAGGCGACCGAGGAGATCACCAGCCAGATCACGGCGATCCAGACCTCGACCGGACGGGCGGTCGGGGCGATTGACGGGATCACGGCACGGATCGAGGAGATCTCGGGCGTGGCGAGCGCGATCGCCGCCTCCGTGCAGCAGCAGGGCGCGGCGACCCAGGAGATCGTCCGCAACGTCGCCGAGGCCGCCGCCGGCACGGGCGCGGTCACCAGCACCATCGGCACGGTCGCCCAGACCTCGGAGGAGACCGGGGCCGCCGCCGCCCAGGTGCTGGCCTCGGCCTCGGCGATGGCGCGGCGGACCGAGCAGCTGACCGGGGAGGTCGCGCAGTTCCTGGCGACGATCCGGGCGGCTTGATTTCAGTCTCGCCCAGAGGCGTCGGGTTCCGGCTGCGACGGGAGCGTCACACCCGCCGCAGCCGCACTCCGAACAGCCGCAGGGCCACGAGCAGCGTCGCCGCATAGGCGATGAGCCCGGCGACGCCCAACGCCGTGAGCACCGCGAGATCGCGGAAGCGCGGCAGGGATGGCATCAGCCGCTCGATCAAGGGCAGACCGCCGAGCGTGCAGGCGGCCAGCACGGCGCAGGCGGCCAGCACCCCGCAGGCGGTGGCGATGAGCGTGCGGCTCGGGGCCGTCCAGCCGCGGCCATAGGCGAGGCAGAACAGGATCAGGACATTGACCCAGACGCCCGCGGCGGTGGCGAGCGCCAGGCCCATCACCCCGAGCGGCCCGGTGAGCACCACCTTCAAGCCCACATTGACCGCGACCGCGGTGAGCGAGGCCACGACCGGCGTGCGGCTGTCCTGGCGGGCGTAGAAGCTCGCCACGATGCTGCGGATCAGCACCGCCGCCGGGAGCGCCAGGCCGTAGGCCGCCAGCACCGCGCCGGAGCGGGACGCCGCCTCGGCGTCGAAGGCGCCGCGCTGGAACAGGGCCGTCATGATCAGGTCCGGCACCAGCAGGAACGCGACCGCAAACGGCGCCGACAGGGCGAGGGAGAAGCCGGTGGCCCGGTTCTGCGCCGCGTGGGCGCCATCCGCATCGTTCGCGGCGATGCGCCGGCTCATCTCCGGCAGGAGCACCGTCCCGGCCGCGATGCCGATGACCCCGAAGGGCAGCTGGTAGAGCCGGTCAGCGTAGTAGAGCGCCGAGACCGCGCCGGTCGGCAGGAACGAGGCGATGATCGTGTCGGCGAACATCGCGATCTGCACCCCCGCCGAGCCGATCACCGCCGGCCCCAGCATGGCGAAGAACCGCCGCATGCCGGCATCGCGCAAGGTCGGGCGCACGAGAGAGGGGGCAAGGCCGGCGCGGCGGGAATCGGCCCAGACGAGGAGGAATTGCAGCACGCCCGACACCGCGACGCCCCAGGCGGCGGCGTAGCCGGCATTCGGGAACAGGAACGCCAGGGCGAGAGCCGCCAGCAGCGAGAGATTGAGCAGCACCGGCGCGGCCGCCGCCGCCGCGAAGCGCTTGCGGGCGTTGAGGATCCCGGAGAGCAGCGTCACCAGGGTGATGAACAGGAGATACGGGAAGGTGATGCGGGTGAGCGTCACGGCGAGCGCGAATTTGTCCGGCTCGTCGGCGAAGCCGGGAGCGAGCGCCCGCACGATCGCCGGCATCAGCGGCAGGGCGAGCGCCAGCAGCACCGCCTGGACCAGCAGCATCAGGGTGAAGACTCGGTCGGCGAAGGCGCGGGCCGCCCCGTCCTCCGCGTCGAGGGCCGCATAGGTCGGCACGAAGGCGACGTTGAAGGCGCCCTCACCGAAAATGGCGCGAAAATGGTTCGGCAGCCGGAAGGCCACCACGAAGGCGTCGGCGACCGGTCCGGCGCCCATCACGGCCGCCATGACGACGTCGCGCAGGAAGCCGGTGGCCCGGGAGACCAGCGTCCAGCCGCCGACCGAGAGGATGCTGCGAATCATGCGGCGGTCATTAGCACAGAGGACCTGCCGGAACCGGGACGGAGAAGCCTCACGCGGCGCCGGAATAGCGCGCCCGTGACCCGGCTTGACGGTCGGCCCGGCGGTCATCCCGGACCAGCCGGTCGTGGCCCTGCGCCGCCGGGCCAATCCGCTCGGCGACGACGTAGAGCGGGCGCCGCTTCACCTCGGCGAAGATGCGGCCGATATACTCCCCGATGATGCCGAGCGACATCAGCTGCACGCCGGAGAAGAACATCACCGAGACGATCAGCGAGGCGTAGCCCGGCACGTCGGGGCCGCGCAGCAGCGTATCGGCGACGAAGTAGAGCGCGGTCAGGAAGGCGATGCCCGCGATGGCGCCGCCGAGATAGGTCCAGACCCGCAACGGCACGGTGGAGAACGAGGTGATGCCGTCGAAGGCGAAGCGGAAGAGCTTGCGGAAGCTCCATTTCGAGCTGCCGTGCTGGCGCTCCTCGACCTGGTAGGGCACGCCGACCGAGCGGAAGCCGATCCAGGAATAGAGGCCCTTCGAGAATCGCGCCCGCTCGGGGAGGGAGCGCAACACCTCGACGCCCTTGCGGTCGATCAGGCGGAAATCGCCGGCGCCCTCGGGCAGCGGCATCTCGCCGAAGCGGGCGAAGAGCCGGTAGAACAGCCGAGCGAAGCCGCGCCGCATCGCGCTCTCGTCGTCGCGGTCGGTGCGCTGGGCGTAGACCATCACGTTGCCCTCCTGCCAGCGCTCCCAGAAGGTCGCGATCAGCTCGGGCGGGTGCTGGAGGTCGGCATCCATGATGACCACCGCGCGGCCCTCGGCGTGGTCGAGGCCGGCCGCGATGGCGATCTCCTTGCCGAAGTTGCGGCTGAACGAGACCGCGCCGATGCGCGGCTCGGCCTGGTGGTGGGCGGCCACCACCGCGGCGGTGTCGTCGCGGCTGCCGTCGTCGACGAACACCACCTCGTAAGACGGCGTCAGGCGTGCCAGCACCGGCAGCAGCCGGGCGAGCAGCGGCGCGACGTTGGCGCTCTCGTTGAAGACCGGTATGACGACGCTCAGGTCGACCGGCTCGGCTGGTCTGAACAGCTCCACGGCGCTGTCCCTCGTTTCGGTGTCGCGCCCCCGGCGCGGGCCGGCGGCTTTCGGTGATCAGGCCGGTGCAGGCACCGGCGGTTCGAGCGCGAGATCTAAGCCATGCTTCCTGAACGGCGCCCGGTCGTGCTCTGCGCCGACGATTACGGCCTGAGCCCGGGCGTCAGCCGGGGCATCCTCGCTCTGGCGCGAAGGAAGCGCATATCAGCCACCGGGTCGATGACCAACATCCCGGCCTTCCGGGACGCGGCGCCGGCCCTGAGGGAGCTGTCCGGCACGGTCGGTCTCGGCCTGCATCTCACCCTCACGACCGGCGCGCCCCTCGGGGCCCTGCCGCGCCTCGCTCCGGACGGGCGCCTGCCGCCCCTCGGGCGCCTGCTGCGGCTCGCCCTGTCGGGCAGGCTGAGGCCCGCCGAGGTCCGTCCCGAGATCGAGCGCCAGCTCGACGCCTTCGCGGCCGCGATGGGCCGCCTGCCGGACTTCGTCGACGGGCACCAGCACGTCCACGTCCTGCCCGGGGTGCGGGCGGCGCTCGTGGCGGCGCTGACGGAGCGGGAGTGGCGCGGCTGGCTGCGCGATCCCGGCGACCGGTCCGGCGCCATCCGGGCGCGGCCCCACGCCGGCAAGGCGATCGTGGTGGCGGGGCTCGGCCTTGGCTTCGGGCCTGCGGCCCGGCGGGCAGGGGTCAACCC
>JAEWKL010000645.1 GCA_023386115.1 Pseudomonadota bacterium | reverse complement strand
CATCGCCGCGAGCGCCTGCCGGTCCGTGCCGCGATCCCGCTGCGCGACCTCGAGCCGCCCGGCGTCGCCGAGGTGCTGCGCAGCGTCGCCGAGGGCGAGGAGATTCCGGCGGCGGTCGTCGCCACGGCGGTCGAGCGCGCCGGCGGCGTCGCCGTGGTGTTTTCGGGCAACGGCAGCCAGTGGGCCGGGATGGGCCGGGACGCCTATTCCCTCAATCCGGTCTTCCGCGCCCGCTTCGACGAGACCGACGCCCTGTTCCGGCCGCTCGCCGGCTGGTCGCTGAAGGACGCGCTCTTCGCCGACGACCTGGAGGAGCGCCTCGCCCTCACCAGCGTGTCGCAGCCGCTGATCTTCGCCATCGAGGCCGCCTCCACCGCGGCCCTGAAGGCGATCGGCCTCGCGCCGACCGCGATCGTCGGCCACTCGGTCGGCGAGATCGGCGCCGCCGAAGCCGCCGGCATCCTGACCCTCGACCAGGCGGTGAAGGTCATCTTCTACCGCTCGAAGCACCAGGAGGCGACCCGTGGGCTCGGCACCATGGCGGTGCTGCTCGCCCCCGTGGAGGAGGTGCAGGCCTTCCTCGTCGATTATCCCGAGCTCGACATCGCCGCCTATAACAGCCCGAAGGCGGTGACGGTGGCGGGTCCCGTGGCGGTGATCGATGCCGCCATGAAGGCGCTCGCCCGCAAGCGCCGCCGCGGCCGCAAGCTCGACCTCGACTACGCCTTCCACGGCCGGCTGATGAATCCGATCGAGGCGCCGCTGCGCCGCGACCTCGCCGGTCTCGCGCCCAGCCCCGGGACCGTGCCCCTCGCCTCGACGGTGACCGGCGACGTGGTCGACGGCCGCGCCTTCGATGCCGGCTACTGGTGGCGCAACATCCGCGAGCCGGTGCAGTTCAGCGCAGCGATCCAGGCCGCGGCGCAAGCCGGTGCCCGGATCTTCGTCGAGGTCGGCCCACGTCCGACCCTGCTGCCCCATATCGGCGACTGCCTCGAGCCGCTCGGCCTCGATGCCGCGACCGTCGGCGTGCTGCCGAAGAAGACGCTGGAGGCCGACCCGTTCCGGCGCGCCCTCGCGGCCGCGCTCGCCGCGGGTGCCGCGGTCGACGAGGAGGTCGCCTTCGGTGCCGATCCGGCCGGGACCGTCTCGCTGCCGCATTATCCCTGGCAGCGCAAGGTCTTCCGCCTGCCCGAGACCGCCGAGGCGATGAACCCGGCGAGCGCCCGGCCCTACCACCCGCTGATCGGTGCCCGCCAGGGCCCGGACGGGCTGGAATGGGTGGCGCATCTCGACGTCGCGACGGTGCCCGACCTCGACGACCACCGCATCGACGGCCAGGCGATCCTGCCCGGCGCCGCCTTCGCCGAGATGGCGCTGGCGGTCGGCCGCGAGATCGTGCGCTCGGAGAGCGTGACGCTGGCGGATCTCGAGATCCAGCAGCCGATGGTCTTCGCCGAGGACGCGGTGCGCGAGGTGCTGTCCCGGTTCGCGCCAGGCGCCAACCTGGTGCAGATCCTGTCCCGGCCGCGCCTGAGCCAGGCGCCCTGGCAGCTCCACGCCGTCGCCAAGCTGGTCGAGGGCGAGACGCCGCCGCCGCCGCGCCTCACCGGCCGCGACGTGGCGCCCCTGCCCGCCGAGACCACGGTCGAGGGCGAGGCGCTCTACGCCCGCGCCAAGGCCTCAGGCCTCGGCTTCGGCCCGACCTTCCGGCAGGTCGCCCGCTCGGCCCGGCTCGACGACGTCACCATCGTCTCCGATCTGCTGCCGGCCGAGGCGAATGCCCGCTACGGGCTGGCACCGGCGCGCCTCGATTCCTGCTTCCACGGGTTGATTCTGCTCTTCGCCGACCTCCTCGGCGAGGCGGCGAGCCGGGCCTACGTGCCGATCCGCTTCGGCGAGATCCGCCTCGTGCGCCCCGGCGTGGTGATCGCCCGGGCGGTGATCCGCACCCGGCGCTGCAACGAGCGCAGCATCCTGGCCGACTTCACCCTGGTCGATGCGGCCGGCGAGGTGATCGCCACCTTGCGCGAGGGCCGGTTCCAGGCCCTGCGCATGAAGGCAGGCAACGACCTCGACGCCTTCGCGATCCGCCAGTTCACCGAGCTCGCCACCGAGCCGACGGCGATCGCCCTCGAGCCGCAGCCCGCCATCGCGGCCCTGGTCCGCCGGCAGGCCGGTGCGGTCACGGCCTCCGGTGAGCCGGCCAAGGGCGAGGCAGGCCTGGGCGCCGGCCACATGCTGCTCGAAGGCTGGGCGACCTCGCTCGCCGACCAGCTGGCCCGCGGTCTGGCGGTCGGCGGCGTCGTCGACGTCGCGGCCTCGCGCCGGCTCCCGGCAGGCTTGAGGCCCTGGCTCGTCAACCAGCTCCTGGCGCTCGAGGTCAGCGGCCTGGCGGAGGCTGCGGGCGACGGACGCTGGCGCCTGCGCGCCGACGTCACTCTCCCCGCGCCCGACGAGATCATGCGCTGGATCGCGGCGGACCATCCGGAGCTGTCGGCGGAGCTTCTGCTCTGCGCCGATCTCGGCGCCGTGGTGTCGCGCATCCTCGCCGGCACCCTCTCGGACGCTCCATCCCTGCCGCAGGCGGCCCTCGACGCGTTCTCGTTGCGCGGCGCCACCGTGCGGGCCTCCGCCGACGCGGTGATGCGGCTCCTCTCCGACAGCGCCGCTTCCCTGCCGCGCGACCGGGCCCTGCGCCTGCTCCAGGTCGGGTTCGGGCCGCTCTCGGCCCAGGTCGCGACCTTCGCCGGCCTGCACGAGGCGCGCCTGACGGTGTTCGAGGCCGATCGGCGCCTCGCCGAGCGCGCCCGTCTCGCCCTGCCGGCCGGCGTCACGGTCGTGGAGGACCCGGCGGCTCTCGGCCTCGCCGCCTTCGACGCGGTGCTGGCGAGCGATGGGCTCCACCGCGCCTCCCGCGCCCTCCTGGCCCCGCTCGCGGCGGCGCTGGCGGCCGGCGGGCTGTTCGCGGCGGTCGAGCCCGGCGCCTCGCTGTTCCGCGACATGGTGTTCGGCCTCAACGCCGGCTGGTTCGAGACCGACGGCGAGGTGCCGGTCGGGCGCCTCGACGACGTGGCGGGCTGGCAGCGCTCGTTGAGCGCCGTCGGCCTCGTCAAGGTCGCGGCGGACCGGGCCGTCACCCGCAACGGCAACGACCTCCTGCTGCTGGCGGAAGCCCCGCCCCGGCCCAAGGCCGCCGCCGGCCAGACCTTCGCCTTCGTGATCGGCTCGGAGGACGAGTTCGCGGCCGAGACCGCCTCGTCGCTGGCGACCCTGCTCGTCGCGAGCGGGGTCCACGTCTCGATCATCCTCGATTCCGAGGCGTCCTTGCGCGAGCTGGAGCGCGAGACGCCCGACACGGTGGTCTACCTCGCCGGCGCCTTCAACCGCGGCGGCGAGCCGGCCGAGCGCCTGCGCGAGCGCTGCCTCGGGCTCAAGCGCTGCGTCGAGCATCTCGGCAGCCGGCAGACCCGGCTCTGGGTGGTCTGCCCCGGCGCCACCCGCGACCGCGGCGGGCTCGCCTGCGGCGTCGAGGCCGGTGTCTGGGCCTTCACCCGGACGCTCGCCAACGAGGTGGCAAGCCTCGACGTGCGCCGCATCGACCTGTCGACGGCGATCCCCTCGAAGCGCGCCGCCGAGCGCCTGCGCGACCTGATCCTGTCCGGCACGCCGGAGACCGAGATCGTGGTCGACGACGACCGCACCCGGGTGGTCCGCTTCTCGCAAGGCGCGCGTCCGGCCCGCCGCTCCGGTCCCGCGGCTCCCGCCGCGCGGCTCGAGCGCAGCACCACGGGCGGCCTCAACGAGATGCATTGGGGCCCGGCCGAGCGCGCCGCCCCCGGTGCGGGCGAGATCGAGATCGCGGTCGAGGCCACCGGCCTCAACTTCCGCGACGTGCTCTGGGCCCTGTCGATGCTGCCTGAGGAGATCCTCGAGGACGGCTTCGCCGGCCCGCGGCTCGGCCTCGAATGCGCCGGCCGCGTCGCGGCGGTGGGGGCGGGCGTGACCGCCTTCAAGCCCGGCGACCGGGTGGTGGCCTTCGCCCAGTCGGGCTTCTCCACCCACATCGTGGTGCCCGAGATGGTCGTGGCGGTGGCTCCCGAGGGGCTGTCGCCGGAGGCCGCCGCCACCACCCCGGTGGCCTTCCTCACCGCCTATTACGGCCTCGTGACCCTCGCCCGCCTCAAGGCCGGCGAGTGGGTGCTGGTCCATGGCGGCGCCGGCGGCGTCGGCCTCGCGGCGCTCCAGATCGCCCGGATGCGCGGCGCCCGGGTCATCTCGACCGCCGGCTCGAACGAGAAGCGGGCGCTGGTCAAGGCCCTCGGCGCCGAGCACGTGCTCGATTCGCGCTCCCTCGCCTTCGTCGATGACATCCGCCGCATCACCGGAGATGGCGTCGACGTGGTGCTCAACAGCCTGTTCGGCGAAGCGATGGAGCGCAGCCTCAACGCGCTCAAGCCCTTCGGGCGCTTCGTCGAGTTGGGCAAGCGCGACTACGTCGCCAACACCCATATCGGCCTGCGGCCGTTCCGCCGGAACCTGTCCTATTTCGGCGTCGACCTCGACCAGCTGCTCCAGTTCCAGCCGGAGGAAGGCAAGCGGCTGTTCCGCGAGGTGATGGCGCTCTTCACCGACGGCAGCCTGAAGGCGCTGCCCTACCAGCCCTTCGCGGCGGAGGAAGTGTCGGACGCGTTCCGGCTGATGCAGCAATCGGGTCACGTCGGGAAGATCGTGATCGCGCCGCCGAAGTCCGGCACGATCCCGGCCGAGACGGGGAAACCCTTCGTGGTGGCGCCCGACCGCGTCCATCTCGTCACCGGGGGCTTGGGCGGTTTCGGCATCGAGGCGGCGCGCTGGCTCGCCGACCGGGGCGCACGCCATATCGCGCTCGTCGGCCGCAAGGCGCCCACGGGCGAGGCGGCGCTCGCGGCGATCGCCGATCTCACCGCCCGCGGCGTCGCGGTCCAGGTGGAATCCTGCGACATCACCGACCGCGCCGCGGTGCAGCGCCTGATCGCCCGTGTCGAGGCCAAGGGCGCTAAGCTCGCCGGCATCATCCACGGCGCGATGGTGCTGCAGGACGGCCTGATCGCCAATCTCGATCCCGCCTCCCTCGAGGCGGTGATCGCCCCCAAGGTGATCGGCGCCGGCCATCTCGACGCGCTCACCCGCGACCGGACGCTCGATTACTTCGTGCTGTTCTCCTCGGCCACGACCTTCATCGGCAATCCGGGCCAGGGCTCCTACGTCGCCGCCAACGGCTTCATGGAGGGCCTGGCCCGCCAGCGCCGCCGCCTCGGCCTGCCGGCCCTGGCGGTGGCCTGGGGCGCCATCGGCGACGTGGGCGTGCTCGCCCGCAACAAGGCGGTGATGGAGACCCTCGCCGGCCGCGTCGGCGTGACCCCGGTCGATGCCCGCAAGTCTCTCGACCTGATGGCCGAGGCTTTGGGGATGCAGGGCACGGCGCCCGACGACGCGGTGATCGCCATCGCGGCGATGCATTGGGGCAAGGCGCGCGAGCGCCTCGCGACCTTGCGCTCCCCGAGCTATGCCAGCCTCGGCTCGGAGCAGCAGGCGGAGTCCGGCGGGCAGGCCGCGATCAGCATCGCGGGCCTGCTTCGCGCCCACGACCTCGACGACGTCCGCAAGACCGTGGCGGATGCCATCGTCGAGGACATCGCCCGCATCCTGCGCCTGCCGAAGGACGACATCAGCCGGGTGCGCCAGCTCTCGGAGATCGGCCTCGACTCACTGATGGGCGTCGAGCTCGGCGCGAGCCTGCAGGAGCGCTTCGGCCTCGACGCGCCGCCCTCCGGCGTGTCGAGCGGCCAGACCGTCACCGAGCTCGCCGACACCCTGATCCAGTCGGTGGCGGCGCCCGTCGACGAGAGTGCGGCGGCGGTGCTCAGCCTGTCGCAGCGCCACGGCGGTGCGGAGGCGGCCGACGCCGAGACGCTCCAGTCCCTCCAGGCGCTGGTCGAGAAGAACAGCCAGGACATCAAGGTCATCACCCAATGAGCAGCGGATCCTCCCACGGCGCGGGCGGGCGCGAGGCCCTGGCGGGCTTCGTCGCCGCCCGCCTCGGCAAGGCTCCCGTCCGTCCGGCGCCGGCCCGTCCGGCGCCCAAGCCCGCCCTCGCCCAGGCCCAGAGCTTCGACAGCCTGCCGGCCTACAAGGAGCTGAAGCTCCAGCGCTCCGCGGCCGACCTGATCGGCCTCGGCAACCCGTTCTTCCGCGTCCACGATGCCAAGGCCGGCGCCACGACGCGGATCGACGGACGCGCCTTCACCAACTTCTCGTCCTACGACTATCTCGGGCTCAACGGCCATCCGGAGGTGAACGCGGCGGCGCACAGCGCGCTGTCCACCTATGGCACCTCGTCCTCGGCGAGCCGGATCGTCGCCGGCGAGCGCCCGGGCCACCTCATCCTCGAGAAGGCCCTCGCCGCCCATTACAGCACCGAGGCCTGCGTGGTGATGGTGAGCGGGCACGCCACCAACGTGGCGACCATCGCGGCCCTGCTCGAGCCCGGCGACGTGATCTACCACGACGCCCTGATCCACAACTCGGTGGTCACCGGCGCGCAGCTCTCGGGCGCCCAGCGCCGCAGCTTCGCCCATAACGACCTCCAGGCCCTCGAGTCGCTGCTGCACGCGACCCGCCACGAGCACCGCCGGGCGCTGATCGTGATCGAGGGCCTCTACAGCATGGACGGGGACGCCCCCGACCTCGCCGGCGTCGTCGCCCTCAAGGAGCGCTACGGCGCCTGGCTGATGGTGGACGACGCCCACGGCCTCGGCGTGCTCGGCCAGGACGGCCACGGCCTGCACGAGCATTGCGACGTGCCTCCCGGCAGCATCGACATCTGGATGGGCACGCTGTCGAAGACGCTGTCCTCCTGCGGCGGCTACATCGCGGGCGCCGCGGCGCTCATCGAACTCCTCAAATGCACCGCGGGCGGCTTCGTCTACTCGGTCGGCCTGTCGCCGCCGCTGGCCGCCGCCGCCGCCGCCTCGCTGGCGCTGATGCAGCGCGAGCCGGAGCGGGTGGCGCGCCTGCGCCGCAACGGCGCCCTGTTCCTCGCGACCGCCCGCGAGCGCGGACTCGATACCGGCACCAGCCTCGGCCTCGCCGTGGTCCCGGTGATCCTCGGCGATTCGCTCAAGGCCGTGACCCTGTCCGACCGGCTGTTCAAGCGCGGCATCAACGTGCAGCCGATCATCCACCCGGCGGTGCCGGAGCGCTCCTCGCGCCTGCGCTTCTTCATCACCTCGGAGCACACGCCGGAGCAGATCCGAGAGACCGTGACGGTGCTCGCCGACGAGCTCGACGAGCTGAACCAGGGCGGCTCGCTGGTCGAGCGGCTGATGTCGCGGCGGGCGTGAGGGTCTCGTGCGGGGGCCTGCCGGCCCCCGCCTACGGCTTGAGCGACAAGCTCAGCGCCTCGCGCAGGTCCCCCGTATCGACGAGCCGCCGGCCCCGCCGCTTCAGGTCGCGCAGCTGCGCCGGCGTCGGGAAGCCGCAATAGGGCAGGACCGGAACACTCCGCCCCTCCGTTAGCGCCCCCGCCCACTCGGCCTCGGCCAGCACCCTCTCCAGCAGCGGCCGCCCGGCCTCGTGCAGCAGCACGGCGGCCCGCGAGGCGGTGACGCCCTCGGGCAGCGTCACCGGCGCTTGGGCCAGGATCCCGCCGGCATCGATCGCCGGCGCCAGCCGGTGCACGGTGACGCCGAAATCGGGCCTGTCCTCCAGCAGCGCGTGCAGGGTCGGCACCGGGCCGCGATGGCGCGGCAGTAGCGAAGGATGAACGTTGAGACCCCCCTTCGGCGCTGCCGAGAGGGTCGCGGCGTCGAAGATCTGGTCGAAGTGGAAGGACAGGATCAGGTCGGCCCGGTGCTGGCGCAAGAATCCGGTCACCTCCGGCCCGTTCACGTCGGTGATGGTGGCATGCGGCAGGCCGAGGCGCCGGCACAGGGTGCGCAGGGGCGTCGCCTCCGGCACGTCGCGGCTGCCGGCGAGCGCCTGCGTCGCCGGCGCCAGACCCCGGGCGAGGTCGGGCAGGCCGAAATTCACCGCGAGGTAGGGCAGGAAGCCGGGCCCGGAGCGCGCGAGGTGGCGCCGCACCTGGCCGGTCAGCCCGCCGGTGCTCGGCCGCTCGGGGTCGGACAGGCCCACGAAGGCGATCCGCGCGGCGTGGTCGGCGACGAAGCGGCGCACGGCCCGGGCATTGGGCAGGGCCTCGAGGGTGAACAGGGCGATCCGCACCGGACAATCTGCCTCCATCATGGCCAGGATCAGCGCTGCTGGCGCTCGCTCATCCGGAAGCTGAAGCCGCGCATGCCGAGGCGGCGCCAGGATTCCGGGATCAGCGCGGCGCCCCGCGCCGCCGCGGCGAGCGCTGCCGGGAAGGCGATCACCGCCTCGTCGCGGGTCAGGCCCTTGGCGATGCGCTTCGCCGCCGCCTCGGCGCTCATCTCGAGCGGGCGCCAGCCCTCGTAATCGGCCCCCATCGCGGTCTTCACGTAGCCGGGGCACACCACGTTCATCCGCACGCCCTTCGGCGCCAGCTTCTCGCGGAGCGCCAGGCCGTGGGCCAGCAAAGCCGCCTTGGTCCCGCTATAGGCCGGCGCGTCGGGCAGCGGCGCGTAGGCGGCGAGGGACGAGATCAGCGCGATCTGGCCGCTCCCCCGCACCGCCATCCGGGCGACGGCGGGAAGCGCCACGTTGAGGGCGCCGATCAGGTTCACGTCGAGGACCAGGAAGGCGGTCTCCTCGCTCTCCAGGCCGCCCTCCGGATGGCCGCCATTGACCCCCGCATTGGCAATGACGAGGTCGAGCCCGTGGCGCCCGGCCGCGTCGTCGATCCAGGCCCGGACGCCCTCCCGGTCGCGCACGTCGAGGGCCCGGGTCTCGACCGCGGCGCCCTTGCGCCGGCAGGCCTCGGCCACCGCCTCCAGGCGCTCGGCCCCGCGGGCATTCAGGATCAGGGTCGTGCTGGGGGCGGCGTAATGCTGCGCCAGGGCCGCGCCGATGCCGCTCGAAGCGCCGGTGATCAGGATGACGGGCAAGGGCGATTCTCCCGGTGATCGGAACGCGGCGGCACGGCCCGCGCCTGTAGCACGGCGGTCCCCGCCGGGTCGCGGAAAAATCCGACCGGCCCGGATTTGCAAAAACCGGATCGATTGTAAGGAGAACCGGTGCAGGACAGGGCTCGGCCCGATGAGGCCCCGTCCGTCGCGCGCGGCTCGCGTGCTTGACGGGGCCGGGGTGATGTGGAACGGCCCCTGCTCCGGGTTGCACGGCCGGGGCGGCACAGTCCGCAGTGAGTGAGAGGCGGATGGATCGCGGCAAGCTGAAGCGGTTGTGGCCCCGGATGCCGTCGGAGTCGGAGGGGCCCGGTCCCCGGCGCTCGCGGCGCCTCGGCAGCGAGCCGACCTCGCGGCGGGTGCGCCTGAGCGACCGCTGGGACGAGGGCTTCCTGCGGCTCGGCGACACCCGTCCCGAGCGCTCGATGAGCTACATCATCGACGGGCTCGGCATCCATTACGATGCCACGGCGCCGAGCGAGCTCGAGGTCATGCTCGAGGAGGGCGGCTGGGAATCGGATGAGCTGTTCGCCCGCGCCCGGGCCGGTATCGCGCGCCTGCGCGAGGGGCGGCTCAGCCTCGAC
>JAEWKL010000630.1 GCA_023386115.1 Pseudomonadota bacterium | reverse complement strand
TGCCTGCGCTGGCTCCGGCGCGAGACGCCGGACCTCGAGGCGGCGGCGCGGGCGGCCGAGCGGGCGGTGCGCGACGGCATGCGGGCGAGCCAGATCGTCCAGCGGACCCGCGAGCAGCTCCGGCGCGACCGGCGCGCGCCCGAGATCGTCGACCTGCGCGACGTCCTCGCCGAGGCGGCAAACCTCCTCGACCGGGAGATCACCGCGGCATCCGTCCGGATGCGCAGGCAGGTCGCCGTGGCCGAGGCCCGGGTCCTCGCCGACCGGGTCGAGCTGCAGCAGGTCGTCGTCAACCTCGTGACGAACGGCCTGCACGCGATGCGGGGGGTGCCGGAGGCCCGGCGGGAACTCGTGGTCTCGCTCACGGCCCCGGAGCCGGACCGGGTCCGGCTGTCGGTGAGCGACAGCGGCACCGGGATCGCGCCCGACCAGCTGCCGAAGCTGTTCAACCCGTTCTTCACCACCAAGCGCGACGGGATGGGGATCGGTCTCGCCATCTGCAAGGCGATCGTCGAGGCCCATGGCGGCACGCTGAGCGCCCGCAACAACGAGGCGGCGGGCGCCACCTTCGCGGTCGAGCTGCCGCTCCACGACGAGACAAGTCCGGGAAACGCGGCGGCCGAGCCGGCCGCCGCGGGCGCCTGACGGCGTGGTCAGCGCGCCGGCACGGCCGCGAACAGGGCGTTGAGCCCCTCCGCCGTCGTCGGATGCGCCAGGATCGCGTCGCGCAAGGCGGGGTAGGGAAGGCCGGCCAGCATCGCGACCTGCACCGCCGCCATGACCTCGCCGGCGTCAGTCCCGAGCATCGCGAAGCCGAGGATGCGGTCGTCCGGGCCCACCACCGCCTTCATGAAGCCCTCGGTCAGGCCCGTGGTCCGGGTGCGCAGCACCGCCCGCATCGGCAGCTTGGCGACCCGGATGTCGGCGCCGCCCGCCCGCGCCTCCGTCTCGCTCAAGCCCACCCGGGCGAGCGGCGGGTCGGTGAACAGGCAATAGGGCATCAGCCGGCCGGCGGTGGAGCGCGGGCCGCCCCGGAGGGCGTCGCGGACCACCCGGTAATCGTCCGCCGAGGCGTGGGTGAAGGCCGGGCTGCCGGCGCATTCGCCGATCGCAAAGAGGCCCGGCGCCGTCGTGGCGAGCCGGTCGTCGACCCGGATCGTGCCGCGCCCGGTCAGTTCCACGCCGGCGAGATCGAGGCCGATCCCGTCGGTGTTCGGCGTGCGCCCGGCCGCGACCAGGATGTGGCTGCCCGCCACCACGGCCTCGCCCTCGCGGGAGCGCACCACGACCTCGACGGCCTCGCCCGAGCGGCCGCGCACCCGCACCACCTCGGTCCCCGTCCGGATCGCGATCCCTTCGGCGCCGAGGAGCCGTGCCAGCTCGTCCGCCACGTCCGCGTCCTCGCGGCCGGCGATCCGGTCGCCGCGCTCGATCACCGTGACGGCACTGCCGAACCGGCGATAGGCCTGCGCCAGTTCGAGGCCGACATAGCCGCCGCCCAGCACGATCAGGTGGGCCGGCAGCGTGTCGAGCTCCAGCGCCTCGATGTTGGTGAGGGGGGCGGCCTCGCGCAGGCCCGGCACCCCGGGCACGGCCGGGCGCGTGCCGAGGTTCAGGACGATCGTCTCCGCGGTCAGCACCCGCTCGCCGCCCGCGTTCAGCGCGACCGCGACCGTCTTCGGTCCCGTGAACCGGGCATTTCCCATCACCAGCTCGGCGCCGCTGTCGCGGTACTTGTCGAGGTGCATGTCGACGAGGCCGGCCACCATCGCCCGCTTGCGCTCGACCACGCGGCGCATGTCCACCCGGACCGGGCCGGTCTCGACGCCGTAGAGGCCCGCATGGCGGGCGAGGTGGGCGACCTCGGCGCTCCAGATCTCGTTCTTGCTCGGCAGGCAGTTGGTGTTGGGGCAGGAGCCGCCGATCCAGCGGCGTTCGACCACCGCGACCCGCTGCCCCGACTTCGCCAGGTCCCAGGCCAGGAACTTGCCGCCCTCGCCGCTGCCGATCACCACGGCATCGTATCGCTCGCTCATCGCGTATCCTCCTCGAATCGGATCGGTGACGGGCCGGCCTTTCGCGACCCGCCCGGGCGCGGGGCTCAGACGGGGATCGGGTTGGCGACGAGCGCGGCGTTGAAGGCGTCGACCATCGCGTGCTCGCCGGCGCCGGGATTGTCGCGCACGGAGCGCACCGCCTCAACCACGACCTCCTCGACCTCGCTGCCGAGCCCGGCCATCGTCTCGGCGATGAAGGCATCGAGCGGCATGGCGCGCGGGTCGCCGCTCTTCCTGATCAGGTCGGTATCGACCCAGGGCGGCGCGATCTCCTGGACGGTGACGCGGGTGTTGCGCAGCATGAAGCGCTGCGACAGCGTGTAGGCGTGCAGGGCCGCCTTGCTCGCCGAGTAGACCGCCGTGCTCGCCAGCGGCAGGAAGGCGAGGATCGAGGTGTTGTTGACGATCGTCGCCCGCGGCTGGGCCTTCAGGTGCTCGATCAGGGCGGAGGTCATCCGGATCGGCCCGAGCAGGTTGGTGGCCAGGATCGCCTGGGCGACCGCATCGTCGATGACGCCGGACGCGTCGTCGAACGGCATGATCCCGGCATTGTTGAACAGCACGTTGAGCGTCGGGAACTCGGCCGTCAGCGTGGCCGCGACGGTCTTGATCGCCGCCGGGTCGGCGATGTCGAGGGCGATCGACCGCATCCCGGGATTGGCCTGCGTGACCTCGTCGAGGAGCGCCTGGCGACGGCCCGCGATGATCACCTGGTTTCCGAGCCGGTGGAACGCCTCGGCGAAGCCGCGGCCGATGCCGGAGGTGCCGCCGGTGATGAAGATGGTATTGCCGGTGAGTTGCATCGTTTCGTCTCCATGCGACGGTGTCGGGCGACCGGACCCGCGCCGAATTGCGGGGCCGCGCCGTTGCTTTGGCCAAGGTCTTTGACGCAAGGTCTTCGGTCTAAGACCTTGGCCCGCGGTCCCGCGGTCTCCGGAGGGTGGCGCCGGACGAGGCGGATCGGTCGTGCTGCGGGTTCGAGGATGTCCGGCCTTCGGTTCGATCCGGGGCCGGCGACGACGATCAATGTAACGGCCGGGTCCGGCCGCGATATCGACGGGTGGTCTGAGCGCGATCACACCTTTCGCGGGCGCACCCATACGAAGGTGTCAGGGCGTTCGAGAGCCCGGCGCCCGGCATCGAGGTCTGTCGGAGATCGCCTGAAGAGCGTTCGGAGGTCTCTTGCCGCATCCGGCCGGCGCCGCTTCCCAGCCGCGCCCTCCATCGGCTAGGACAGCATCCCTGTACGGAACGGTGGGGGCGGATGGCGGGCACGGGCAAGGCGACCTGTACAGGCAAGCCGACCTGCACGGGAAAGCCGACCTGGCGGGTCGGGGTGCTCTTCTCCCGCAGCGGGGTGAGCGGCATCACCGAGACCGAGCACTTCCTCGGCACCGCGCTGGCGATCGAGGAGATCAACACCGCCGGCGGCGTGCTCGGCCGCGCGATCGAGCCCGTCTGCTACGATCCGGCCGGCGACATGGACGCCTATCGGGGCCACGCCCGGCGGATGCTCGCCGAGGACGGGGTCGAGGTGGTCTTCGGCTGCTCGCTCTCGGCCAGCCGCAAGGCCGTGCTCTCCACCATGGAGCGCCATAACGGCTTGCTCTGGTATCCCTCGATCTACGAGGGATTCGAGTATTCCGAGAACGTCATCTATACCGGCGCCACCCTGAACCAGAACGTCTTCGCGCTGGCGGACTTCCTGCTGCAGGAATACGGCCCACGGATCTTCCTGGTCGGCTCGGACTACATCTATCCCCGGGAATCGAACCGGGTCATGCGCGACCTGATCGAGACGAAGGGCGGCACGATCCTGGGCGAGATCTACGCGCCCCTGGATGCCGACGAGGAGGCCCATGGGCGGATGGTCGCCGAGATCCGCCGCGCTGCACCGGACGCCGTGTTCTCCACCGTGGTCGGACGGGGCGCGGAGCGGCTCTACCGCGCCTATGCGGCGGCCGGGATCGACCGCACCCGCTGCCCGATCGCGAGCCTCACCCTGGCGGAGGGCCAGATCCGGGCGATCGGCCCCGAGGCCTGCACCGGCCACGTGCTGGCCTCGTCCTATTTCAGCAGCCTCGACGGCGACGAGAACCGCCGCTTCGTCGCCGCCTTCCGGGCCCGGTTCGGGCCGGAGCGCCCGACCAGCATGTGGTCGGAGACGGCCTACGCGCAGGTCCACCTCTTCGCCCGGGCGCTGGCCGAGGCCGGCAGCCTCGACGCGGAGCGCCTGAGCGCGGCGGCCCTGCGGCAGCTCTACGTGGCGCCGGAGGGCGAGCTCGCCTTCGACGGCGAGACCCGGCACATCTGGCTCACGCCGGGCCTCGGCGTCGCCCGCGCCGACGGCCAGTTCGACGTGGTCTGGCGCGCCCGCCGTCCGGTGCGGCCCGATCCCTACCTCGCCTGGTCGCGCTTCGAGCTGAACGCCCTCGAGGAGGGCCTCGCCGCATGAGCGCGCCGGCCCGCAAGATCCTGGACGAGCTGCGGCGCGCCCGGGCGCTGGTCGTCCACCCGAAGGACGAGGAGGGTGCCTCCCTGGTCGACCAGCTCCGCCGCCTCGGCTGCGAGGTCTCGACGATCTGGCCGCCCCCGGCCGCGCTGCCGCCGGACATCGACACGCTGTTCATCCTGCTCGACGACGCCGATGTCCGTCACCTCCTGCCCGCCATCGAGGAGACCGAGCCGGCGGTCGTCGCCATCGTGGCTTACGAGAGCCCGACCTCGCTGAAGGCCATCGTCGACGTCAACGCCCACGGCGTCCTGACGAAGCCGCTGCGGCCGCGCGGGGTGCTGACCCAGTTCGCCCTCGCCCGCTACCGGCGCGGCTACGAGGGGCGGCTGACGAGCAAGATCACCCGGCTCGAGGAGACCATGAAGGGGCGCCGCAGCGTCGAGAAGGCGGTGCGCCTGCTCGTCGACCTCAACCGGATCGACGAGGACGCGGCCTACCGCCTGCTGCGCGACCGCGCCACGGCCGCGCGGGTGCCGATGGCGAGCGTCGCCGAGAGCGTGGTGGCCGCGCACGAGGCAATGAGCGGGCTCGGCCTGCGCATCGCATTGGCGGAAAAGACCTGATCCGGGCAGCGTCTGCCCGCATTATGGTCTTGCGACCGCCTCGTGCCTGCGTATCGTAGGCGGGCGGGCAAGGTTGCCCAGCAGCTGCGTGCTGCATCACATCCCGGCTTTGAAGCCTCTGGTCTGCGGATAGATTTCCGCGTCCAGGGGCTTTTTGCGTTTTGGAGCGATCATGATCCAGGCGAATGATCCCGCTCGCCCCGCCTTCAGGGTCTCGTGCATCCAGTTCGAGCCGGAATTCGGCGCGGTCGACGCCAATCTCGCGCGCTCGTCCGACCTCGTCCGCGCCGCCGCGCGCGAGGGCAGCCGGCTCGTCGTGCTGCCGGAACTCGCCAATACCGGCTACGTGTTCGAGACGCCCGAGGAGGCGGCGGCGCTCGCCGAGCCGGTGCCGGACGGTCCCTCCGCCCGCGCCTGGGGGGCGCTCGCGGCGGAGCTCGGGATCCACATCGTGGCGGGGATCGCCGAGCGGGACGGGGACGCGCTCTACAATGCCGCCCTGATCACCGGGCCCGACGGATACATCGGAACCTACCGCAAGGCCCATCTCTGGCACCGGGAGAACCTGTTCTTCCAGAAGGGGAACCTCGGCTTCCCGGTCTTCGGGACGGCCTTGGGCCAGGTCGGCATCGCGATCTGCTACGACGGCTGGTTCCCCGAGACCTTCCGCCAGCTCGCGCTCGGCGGCGCCGAGATCGTCTGCATCCCCACCAACTGGGTGCCGATGCCGAACCAGCCCGCGGGCGAGGCCGCGATGGCGAACACGCTGCACCGCGCCGCCGCCCATTCCAACGGCATCTTCATCGCCTGCGCCGACCGCGTCGGCGTCGAGCGCGGTCAGCCCTTCGAGGGCCAGAGCCTGATCATCGGCCCCAGGGGCTGGACGCTCGCCGGCCCGGCGAGCCGCGAGGCGCCGGAGACCGTCTCGGCGGTGGTCGACCTCGCCGAGGCCGGACGGAAGGACCTCAACGAGTTCAACTCCGTCCTGCGCGACCGCCGCACCGATCTCTACGCCTGATACCAACGGCCTGATGCGTCAGCATCTTAGGCCGTTGGTATGACGCCCCGCGCCGCCGGTCCGTTCCCCATCTGCAAGGAGCCTGCATCCATGTCGAACCGTCACCTCGTCGGCGTCCTCGCCGCCCTCGCCCTCACCGCCTCGCCCGTGCGGGCGGCGGACAAGCCGATCGTCATCGGCGTCCCGGTCGGCCTGTCGGGGGCCAACAGCGTCGTGGCGCCCTCCGTCGTCCAGGCGGCGGAGCTGGCGGTCGAGGAGATCAACGCCGGCGGCGGCGTGCTCGGCCGCAAGCTCGCCCTCGAGGTCGCGGACGACGCCTCGGGGGCGGCCGGCGCCCAGAAGGCGTTCGACTCGCTGATCTACCAGAAGAAGGTCGACGTCATCATCGCGATGGAGACGAGCGCCGCCCGCAATGCCGGCCTGCCCGCCGTCACCAAGGGCCGCGTGCCCTACATCTACACCTCGTTCTACGAGGGCCGGTCCTGCAACAAGAACCTGTTCGTCAACGGCTGGGTGCCCGAGCAGCAGGTCCCGCCGGTGATCGACGCCTTCAAGGCCAAGGGCGCCAAGACCTACTTCCTCATCGGCAGCGACTACGCCTTCGGCCGCGGCATGCTCGCCTTCACGCGCAGCTATATCGAGAAGACCGGAGCCAAGGTGGTCGGCGAGGAATACCTGCCGATGGACGGCAGCGACTGGACCGCGATCATCTCCAAGCTGAAGGAGGCCAAGCCCGACGCGCTCGTCACCTCGACGGCCGGCGGCGCCCCGAACGTCACGCTGACCAAGCAGCTGCGCGGCGCGGGCGTGTCCTTGCCCTACGCCAACCTCGCCGTCGACGAGGGCACGGCGAAGAGCATGGGGCCCGATGCGGAAGGCATCTACCTCTCGGCCTCCTACGTCACCGGCATCGACAGCCCGCAGAACAAGGCGTTCCTGGCCGCCATGGAGAAGAAGTTCGGGCCTGCGCTCCGCACCCCCAACGACCTCTCGGTGCCCGAATACGAGGCGATCTACCTCTACAAGGCCGCGGTCGAGAAGGCCGGCGGCACCGAGGCCGCCAAGGTGCTGGCGGCCCTGCCGACCGTGACCGCCACCGGGCCGCGCGGCACGATCGGCATGAGCAAGCAGCACCACGCGCCGCTCACGATGTATCTCGGCCAGGTCCAGGGGGACGGCTCGGTCAAGGTCGTCGGAACCTTCAAGGACGTCGATCCGGGCGAGCAATGCCCGAAGCTGGACTGATACGATGTCCGGAAGATTGCTTCCGGACATCGTATCGCCAGCCCGCGACGGTGGAGCTTCGCTCCACACGCTCGAGCGAAGCCGGCTGCCGCATCGCGAAAGCGATGGCGGAGCCATCGCCGAGCGATCAATCGGAAACCGTATGCCGGTCACTCCGGCGCCCCGCCCCTCGCCGGGCCCCCACCAACCCCGGAGGGGCG
>JAEWKL010000621.1 GCA_023386115.1 Pseudomonadota bacterium | reverse complement strand
GCGGCGGGGCGACGTGCGCCTGGACCGCCGCCTGCGCGGCCGCGAGGTCGAGGCGCTTGAGGGCGCCGCCGATCGGCCGCTCGGCGTTGATGCGGCCGAGCACGACGTTGGCGTCGGTGAGCGTCGGGCGGGTATTGCCCTGGCCGTAGCAGACCGGACCCGGCCGCGAGCCCGCGCTCTCCGGCCCGACCTGGAGCAGCCCGCCGGCATCGACATGGGCGATCGAGCCGCCGCCGGCCCCGATCGTGCTGATCTCGATCATCGGCGTGCGGATGACGAGGCCGAAATCGATCGTCGTCTGGGCCGCGAGCGCCGTCTCGCCCTCGACCACCAGCGACACGTCGAAGGAGGTGCCGCCGAGGTCGCCGGTGATCACGTTCGGGAAGCCGGCCTCCTTGGCGATGGCGGCCGCTGCGATCACGCCGGCGGCGGGGCCCGAGAGGGCGGTGCGGACGGGCAGGCGCCGGGCCGTCGCCGTCGACATCACGCCGCCATTCGACTGGACGATGTGGAAGCGCCCCTCGAACCCTTCCGAGTCGAGCGCCCGGTCGAGCTTGCCGAGATAGCTGCCGACGACCGGCTGGAGATAGGCGTTGAGCACCGTGGTCGAGGTGCGCTCGAACTCGCGGATCTCCGGCAGGATGCCGGACGAGCGCTCGACATTGGCGTTCGGCCACACGGCGCGTGCGGCTTCGAGGGCCACCCGTTCGTTCTCCGGGTTGGCGTAGGCGTTGACGAAGCAGATCGCCAGGGCCTCGGCGCCGTTGGCCAGAAGCGCGCGGGCAGCCTCCGCTACCTGCTCCGGGTCGACGGCCTGGCGGATCGTCCCGTTGGCGAGCGTCCGCTCGTCAACCTCCAATCGAAGATCCCGGTCCACCACGGGGACGAAATCGCCCCACAGGCCCCAGGTGTGGCGCCGGTCGCGCCGGCGCATCTCCAACACGTCGCGGAATCCGCGCGTGGTGATGAGGCCGATGCGGGCGCCCTTGCGCTCCAGGAGCGCGTTGGTGCCCACGGTCGTGCCGTGGACGATCGAGGCGAGGTTCGCGACCGGGCCGAACCCCTTGAGGCCGGCGAGGAAGCCGACCGCCTCGTCGCCGCGGTTCGACGGGACCTTGCCGGTCTGGAAGCGGCCGGCGGCCTCGTCGTAGTAGAAGAGGTCGGTGAAGGTGCCGCCGACATCGACGCCGACGATCGCGCGGGGGGTCATCGGGTCTCTCCCAGATCGTAATCTCGTGCGGCGGCCTCGGGCGAGACGTAGCCGAGGCGCAGGTCTCGGTTCAGGGCGTCACGGTTCCGCTCGGCCGGGTGGCCAAAGCCGCCGCCGCCCGGGGTCTCGAGCCGCACCCGCTCGCCGGCCTTGATGCGGACATCGGTGACCTTCGACACCATCGGCGGGCTCGCCCAGCCGTCTTGCGTCTGCCAGGCGAAGCGGTTGAGCGCCGCCGGCTGCCCGCCCTTGACGCCGAACGGCGCCACCTTGCCACGCTCGCCGAGGAGGAAGACGTCGGCGTCGGTCAGGGTCTCGATCTCGTAGACGGCTCCCAAACCGCCGCGATGCGCGCCAGCTCCGGCGCTGTCGGGCCGTAAGGACCACTGGGTGAAGACGACCGGATAGGCGGCTTCGAGAATCTCCACCGGCGGGATCGTCGCGGTCGAGATCGGGTTGTTGGCGTGGCTCAGGCCGTCGGTCTCCGGGTTGCCCCCGAGGCCTCCGCCGAAGAACGAGAACATCACCCAGCGCGAGCCGTCCGGCCGGTGGCCGGCGAGAGAGAGGGCGTTGATGGTGCCGAAGGGCGCGGCGGTCGCCCGCTCCGGGTCGGCCTGCGCAAGCGCGCCCAGCACGACACCGATCAGCCGCAGGATCGTCTCGGTGTAGCCGGCCATGGGTTTGGGCGCGCCGGCGCCGAGGAGCGTCGTCTCCGGCACCGTGAAGGTGATCGGCCGCAGGCAGCCGGCATTGGCCGGGACCTCGGTGAAGACGTGTTTCAGGGCCACGTAGCAGGCGGCCACGGTCGTGGCATGCGAGATGTTGATCGGTCCCTGTGCCGGAGCCGAGGAGCGCGAGAAGTCGAGGCCCATCCGATCGCCGTCGATCGTCAGGTCGAGGGCGATGGTCAGCGGTTCGTCGGTGATGCCGTCATTGTCGAGCACGTCGGAAAAGCTGTAGCGGCCGTCCGGCAGGGCGCGGATCGCGGCGCGCATCAGCGCCTCGGCCCGGTCCGAGAAGGCCGCGAAGGCGGCGTCCACGATGCGGTCGCCATACTCGTCGAGGAGTGCGGTGAAGCGGCGCTCGCCGAGGTCGAGGGCGTTGAGCTGGCCGTTGAGGTCGCCCCAGTTCGAGGTCGGCACACGGGTATTGGCCGCCAGGATGTCGACGATGTCCTGGTTCAGGCGACCGGCGGAAAACAGCTTCACCGGCGGGAAGCGCACGCCCTCCTGGAAGCTCTCGGTGGCCTTCGGGTTGTAGCCCCCCGGCACGTTGCCGCCGATGTCGAGCCAGTGGCCGACCGAGGCGAGCCAGCAGAACAGCGTGCCGTCCCGGAAGACCGGGCGGACCAGCCGGAAATCGTTGAGGTGGGTGCCGCCGCTATAGGGATCGTTGAACAGGAACGTGTCGCCGGGCTCCAACCCTCCCTCGCGCTCGACCTTGGCGATCACCGCCTTCACGGCGAAGGCCATGGCGCCGACGAAGATCGGCAGGCCCTTGGTGCCCTGGACCAGCGTATCGCCGGTTGTGGCGTGGTAGAGGCCGTGGCAGGCATCGCGGGCCTCGGCGATGATCGGGTTGAAGGCCGACCGGTAGAGCGTCGCGTCCATCTCGTCGGCGATCTGCTCCAGGCGGCCCTTCAGCACCGCCAGGGTGACGGGATCGATCGCGGTCATTGGGCGCTCCCCTCGTAAGCCCGGCCGCGGGCCAGCATCTCGGGGGTGCCGATCAGGGCGTTGAGCTCGCCGAAATCGAACATCCGGTCGGAGAAGGGGGCGTTGGTGCCGGCCTTGGCCAGCGAGCCGTAATACTCCTTCGCGGTGCGGGCGAGCGCCCGGACGATGCCGCCGGGGAAGATCACCAGGCGGAAGCCGAGCGCGCCGAGATCGGCCGCGGAGGCGAGCGGGGTGTCGCCGCCCTCGACCATGTTGGCGACCAGCGGGCGCTGCGTGCCCAGGGCCTTCGTCACCGCGGCGAGCTGGTTGGCGGAGCGCGGCGCCTCGACGAAGAGCACGTCGGCGCCGGCCTCCGCATAGGCCTGCGCCCGCTCGATCGCCCGCTCGAAACCCTCGACCGCGACCGCGTCGGTGCGGGCGACGATCAGGGTCTCGGCGCTCACCCGCGCATCGAGCGCGGCGCGGATCTTGCCGACCATGTCCTCCTTCCCGATCAGCGTCTTGTCCTGGAGGTGGCCGCAGCGCTTCGGGTAGCTCTGGTCCTCGAGCTGGATCGCGCTGGCACCGGCGCGCTCGAACAGCCGCACGGTGCGCTCGACGTTGAGGGCGTTGCCGTAGCCGTTATCGGCATCGACCACGAGGGGCGTCGCCACCCGGTCGCGCACCAGGGTCACGGTCTCGGCGACCTCGCTCATCGAGACGAGGCCGATATCCGGCCGGCCGAGGCGCGTATAGGCGATCGCCGCGCCGGAGAGATACAGGGCCTCGAAGCCCGCATCCGTGGCGATCGAGGCCGTGAGGGCGTCGTAGACGCCCGGAGCGACGAGGACGCGGTCCTCGGCGAGACGGGACTTCAGGGACATGACGATCAGTCTTCCTGGTGCGATTGCTGTCTGTCAGGCTTTCTCTGCTCGGCGAGAGACCTGGTCGATGAAGGATCTCCGCATCATCCCGGGGCTCGCCGCAGGCGAGAGCCCGGGGTGCCGAAGGCGCGCCCAGAACCGCTGAGCTTGCAGAACGAGGCGGAGTGCTTTTCGCTAAATTTTGAATCACTTGTGCTTCTGGATTCCGGACTCCGCTGCGCGGCCCCGGAATGACCCTGAATGTGTGTCGTCGGTCGTGACCCTTGCGAGGTGTGCCGGGAGCTATCGGATCAACCTCAGCAACTCCCCAATCCCCTCCGCCCGGTCGATCGCCGCCACCGCCGCGACGATCGTCTCGCTCCGCTCCGCTCCCCACACCGGCCCGGCGAGCGCGCGGAATTTTTCCCGGACGTCGTCGGCCGAGTACGGGTCCTCGGTGTCGCCGCGGTTGGTGAGCGCCTGGGCCGACAGCTTGCGGCCGTCGGCGAGCGTCAGCGTGACCTTGGCCGGACGTAAGGACGGCAGCTGCGCGGTCATGGTGGGATCCTCCTGCACCATCACCCGGCGGGCGAGGGACAGGATGCGCCGGTCGGCCCGCGCCTCATCGCGAAAAGCGTCGGTGTTCGCCTCGCCCCGCACCAGGGCGGCGGCGAGCGCGAAGGGCAGGGAGAACTTCGCCGCCAGCATCGTCTCGGGCGCCGGATGGTCGAGCTGCGCCGCCCAGACATAGGTGGCGACCTCGACCGAGCGCACCGAATCCGGGTCGAGCGGGCCGGCTTCGGCGCGGATCTGCGCCAGGGCGTCGAGGGCGGCGTGGGTGTAGCGGCAGGCGGCGTGGCGCTTGAAGTAGTTGCGGGCGATCTCCCAGCGGGTGCCCAAGTCCTCGACCATCGCCTCAGGCGAAAAATCCTCGGCCAGGATGCCGCCGTAGACGGTGCCGATCCCGTTGCGCTCCGGCAGGAAGCCGCTCTCGGCGAGGTCCCAGGCGGTCAGCCCGAGCTGGTTGGAGAAGCCCGCATAGGTGTTGCGGACCGTCGCCCCCTCCAGCATCGTGCGCCGGCTGGTGCTCAGGCCGAAGGACGAGGCGAGACCGATCGCCCGGCCGATCATGGCGGCGTCGGCGCCATGGAGCTTGGCGACGGCGAGCGCCGCTCCCACCGTGCCCCAGGTGCCGTGCGGGTGCATCGTCACCCGCAGTTTCGAGGCGATGCCGATCCGCGCGCCGATCTCGTAGCCGAGGACGAGGGCCGCGATCAGGTCGGCACCGGAGGCGCCCGTCTCCTGCGCGGCAGCCAGAACGGCGGGGACGACGTGGATCGCGGGATGGCCGCGGGCGTACTGGTTGCCTTCGTCGAGCTCCAGCGTCGTGCCCGCAGTTCCGTTGACGAGGGCGGCGTCGCGGGGATCGAGCGACAGGCCGCTGCCGATCGCCGGCGCGTCGCCCCTGCGGCGGGCGGCGAGGCGTTCCGCGAGCGACCGGCATTCCGGCTCGCGCATCCCGGCGGCGATGACGCCGAGGGAATCGAGCAGGACGAGGCGGGCGCGGTCGAGAACCGCCTCTGGCAGATCGGCGGGTGACAGGTCCGCCGCGAAGGCGGTCCAGCGGCCGAGCCAGGCGGGGCTAAGCTCGGCGAGCAGGGTGGTCGCCGGGACGATGCCGGGAGTGACGATGCCCATGGCCTTACAGCCCCAGATAGGCCCGGCGCAGGGCCGGGTCCGCGGCGAGGGTCGCGGCGTCGCCGGACAGGGCGACGGTGCCGTTCTCCAGGATGTAGGCGCGGGTCGCGAGATCGAGCGACTGCACCACGTTCTGCTCCACCAGCATGATCGGCAGTCCTTCGTTGTTGAGATTGCGCACGAGGGCGAACATCTCCTCGACGAGGAGCGGCGAGAGCCCGAGCGAGGGCTCGTCGAGGATGAGCAGGCGCGGCTCGGCCATCAGGCCGCGGCCAATGGCGAGCATCTGCTGCTCGCCGCCCGAGAGGGTGCCGGCGGCTTGGGCCGCCCGCTCGCGCAGGCGCGGGAAGGTGGAAAACACCCGCTCGATGTTCTCCGCTCTCTGCCCCCGGCCGCGGCGGTAGCTGCCGAGCACCAGGTTCTCGTGCACGCTCAGGTTCGGGAAGATCTTGCGGCCTTCCGGCACGTGGATCAGCCCGGCCTCGACGATCGCCGCAGCCGAGGCCGTGGTGATGCTCTGGCCGTCGAAGCGGATCTCCCCGGCGCGTGCCGAGACGACACCGGACAGGACCTTGTTCAGCGTCGTCTTGCCGACCCCGTTGGCGCCGAGCACCGCGACGATCTCGCCTGGCTGCACGGAGAGGTCGAGGCCGCGCAGCACCTCGGTGGCGCCGTAGCCGGCGCGGAGCCCGGAGACCTCAAGCATGGGCGACCTCCTCAGCCTTCATGCGGTCGGCCGCGCCCTTGCCGAGATAGGCCTCGATCACCTGCGGATCGGCGCAGACCTGCCGCGGCGGTCCCGACGCGATCATCCGCCCTTGCGCGAGGACGAAGACCTCCTCGCACAGGGTCATCACCGCCTGCATGATGTGCTCGATCATCAGGATGGTGACGCCGCCGTCGCGGATCGATCGCACCACCGGCAGGATGTCGCGGATCTCGGACGGGTTCAGGCCCGCCAGCACCTCGTCGAGGAGGAGGAGGCGCGGCTCGGTGGCGAGCGCGCGGGCCACCTCCAGGCGCTTGCGCCCGGCGACCGTGAGGTCGGCGGCCGGCTTGTCGAGCTGGTCGCCGAGCCCCACCCTCGTCCCGACCTCGCGGGCCTTCGCCACCGCCTCAGTGCGGCGCGGGTGTCGCAGATAAGCCCCGACCGCGATGTTCTCGGCGACCGTCAGCCCGGCGAAGGGCTGGACGATCTGGAAGGTGCGGGCGATGCCGCGGCGGGCCCGCAGGTGCGGCGCCTCCGCGGTCACGTCCTCGCCCTCGAACAGCACCCGGCCCTCGCTGGGAGCGAGGAAGCCCGAGATCATCCCGAACAGCGTGGTCTTGCCGGCCCCGTTCGGTCCGATCAGTCCGGTGATCGAGCCCGCCGGCACCTTGAGCGAGGCGCGGTCGACCGCGACGAGGCCCTGGAAGCGCTTGGTGAGGGAATCGACGGCGAGCATCGGATCAGGCCTCCACCGGAACGGCGCGCTCGGCGCGCGCCTTGTGCCGGCGGCGCAGGCCGAGCAGCCCCTGCGGCGCGAAGGCGATGACGGCGATCAGGCAGGCGCCGAACACCACGAGGTCGACCCCCGGGACGCCGCCGGCGAGGTGCTTGGTGACCTCGCCGAGGCCCTGGAGCGCCAGCGCTCCGACGAGCGGCCCGAAGGCGGTGCCGATGCCGCCGACGATCGGGGCGAGCAGCGCCTCGACCGAGATCCAGGTGCCGTAGGCGACGCCCGCATCGAGGTAGAGGAAGTATTGCACGTAGAGCCCGCCGGCCGCCGCCGTGATCGCCGCCGAGAGCGCGATCGCGCGCAGCTTCACCGAGAGCGCATCGACGCCGAGCGCGCGCGCCGCCTCCTCGTTCTCGCGCACGGCGATCAGGTGGGCGCCGAAGCGCGAGCGCTCGAGCCAGCGGGACGCCAGCAGCGCCACGCCCACGAAGGCGAGGACGAGGAGGTAGAAGACCCTTCGGTCGGCGAATTGCAGGGTCGCGAGGCCCGGCCGCAGGGGCAGGAGCAGGCCGGCGGCGCCGCCGGTGAAGTCGGCGGAATTCGCCAGGATGCGGAAGACCTCGGCGAAGGCGAGCGTCACAAGGGCGAAGTAGGAGCCGCGCAGGCCCGCCCGGAAGCTCAGGTACCCGATGGCGAGGCCGACGAGCGCCCCGACCCCGATTCCGGCGCCGAGCGCGCCCCAGGCGTTGACGCCGAGCTTCATCTGCAGGATCGCGGTGGCGTAGGCGCCGGTGCCGAAGAAGGCGGCGTGGCCGAAGGAGTACTGGCCGCCGAAGCCGCCGAGCACGTTCCAGCCGAGACCTGCGAGCGCGATGATCAGCGTCGTGACCAGGAAGTTGAGCACGCTGCCCGACAGGCCGAGGAAGGGCAGGGCGGCGAGGACCGCGAGGGCCAGGATCACGGGCAGGAGGTCGCGGGCGCTCATGCGCGGGCTCCGAACAGGCCGGTCGGGCGCACCAGCAGAACCAGGATGAAGATCAGGAAGATGCCGATCTGCCCGAGGCTGTCGCCGAGCAGGAGCCCCGAAAAGCTCTCGACCACCCCGATGATGAGGCCGCCGACGAGGGCGCCGGCGATCGACCCCATGCCGCCTAGCACCACGATGGTGAAGGCGACGAGCACGAAGGCGGCGCCGGAGCGCGGGTTGACATAGTAGGTCGGCATCAGGAGGCAGGCGGCGACGGCGAGGCAGGCGCAGCCGAGCCCGAAGGTCACGGCGTAGACGTGGTCGACCTCGATGCCGACGAGGCGGGCCCCCAGCTTTTCCCGCGCCACCGCCCGGATCGCCCGGCCGGTATCGGTGCGGTTGAGCACGAGCCAGAGGAGGCCGGTCACGGCGAGCGAGGCGGCGAAGCCGATGAGACGCGGCGTCGAGAGGAGGAGGGGCCCGAGCTCGACGACCTGGAGCGCGGCGTCGGAATCGAGCGCACGGGTGTCGGAACGGAACAGCGCGAGCAGCGCGTTCTCCAGCACGATCGACAGGCCGAGGGTCACGAGCAGCACGTTGTTGTCGCTGCCGTGGCTCGCCGGGCCGATGACGAAGCGTTGCAGGCCGTAGCCGAGGCCGAACATCAGCGGCACGATCCCGAGCATCGCCAGGTAGGGATCAAGGTGGAACAGCGCGAAGGCGCCCCAGACCGCGAACATCGCGACGGTGAGCAGGGCGCCATGCGCGAAGTTGATGATGTGCAGCACCCCGTAGACCAGGGTCAGCCCGAGGGCGATGAGGGCGTAGACCGCCCCCGTCATCAGGCCGTTCAGGGCTGCCTCGATCAGGATCTGGGGCGCGTACATCGTCACGCCTTGAACGGGAAGTTGGCCTTCGCCTCGGCGAAGCTCTCCGGTGCGATCACCTTCACGTCGCCGCCCTGGACCTGGGTGTTGAGCGGCAGGGCGCTGGTGTTCTGGCCGCTCGCGAATTTCGACTGGCCGTAGGGCATCACGCCGCTGGCGAAGCTCTGGCTCGACAGGGCCTCGATGATCTTGAGGCGGTCCGGCGCGCCAGCCTTCTCGATTGCCTCGGCCATCAGCCGCACGGCGGAGTAGTTCATCGGCACGTTGTAGGCGAAGGCGCGGCCGGCGGCCTCGGTGCGCTTGCGCAGCTCCGCCGTCAGCGGGTTCTTCGGATCGGGCCAGTGGTTGCAATCCATCACGCCCTCCGCCGCCTGCGGGAACTCCTTCACGAAGCGCAACGAGGAGGCGCCGCCGCCGAGGATCGCGTAGATGCCCTTCGGCCGGACCCGCTGCTGCTGCATCGTGCGGGCCAGCAGCACGAACTCGCCATAGTAGTTCGACGGGATGACGAGGTCGGGCTGGAGCGAGCGGATGCGCAGGACCACGTTCGCCATGTCGCGGGCCGGGCTCGGATGCGACACGGTCTCCAGGATCTCGAAGCCGAGCTTCGGCAGCTCGGCCTGGAGCAGCTTGGCGAGGCCGGAGCCGAACAGGCCGTCCTCGTGGACGATCACCACCGTGCGGGCGGGCTTGCCGGCGGCGTCGTTGAGCGCGACGAGGCGCTCCAGCGCGCTCTTCGTCACCATGCCGAAGCTCGGCGAGAACCGGAAGGTGTTCTTGAGCCCGCGCTGGGTCAGCTGGTCGGCGACGCCGACATCGATCAGGTAGGGCAGGTCGTAGCGCGAGGCTGCCTGGCTGGCGGTCGCGCAGAGCCCGCTGCCGAAGCCGCCGACGATCGCCGCCACGCCCTCGCCGTTCAGGCGCTCGGTCTCCTGCGCGGCGGTCTCGGGATTCGAGCGGCTGTCGGCGAAGACGATCTCGAGCTTGGCGCCGCCGAGCGCTTTCAGGCCGCCGGCGGCGTTGATGTCCTGCACCGCGAGTTCGGCGCCGAGCTTGCCGAGGTCGCCGTCATTGGCGAGCGCACCCGTCACCGGCTGAATGATGCCGAGCTTCACGGCCGCGCCTTGCGCCCGCAGGATCGCCGGCATCGCCATGAGCGAGGTGGCCGCGAGGCCGGTGCGCAGGACGGAGCGGCGGGACGGAACGAGGAACGAGGTCACGGGGCGGGCCTCCTGTGGGCGGGGCGGGATCGGGTCTCAGGCTTGGCAGCAGCGACCTTGGCAGAAGCGACCTTGGCAACAGCAACCTTGGCAGCAGCAACCTTGGCAGCAGCGGGCGTCCAGCGCCGCTCTCCGGCATCGCCGGTGCGCAGGAGGTCCATCTGGAAGGCGTAGCGGTCCGGCCGGTAGAGCGCGTGCAGGTGCTCGACGCCGCGCCCGGACGGATCGAACACCACCCGGGTCAGGTCGATGAGCGCCGAGCCGACCTCGAGGTCGAGGGCCTGCGCCACCTCGGGCCCGGCGAGCGTCGCCCCGATCGCCTGCGTCGCCCGGTCGGCGGTGACGCCGGACCGCTCCATCAGTTCGAGGAGCGGCGTCGCCGCGAGGTCGGCCTCCGAATAGGACAGGCCGACCCGCTCGGGAACGTGGGTGGTGAGGTAGGAAAAGGGCTGGCCATCGATCAGCCGGACGCGCACCGACCGCTGCACCCGCTCGCCGGGCTCCAGCAGCAGAGCCTCCGCGATGCCCGCGGGCGCCGCGACGTAGTCGAAGGACAGGAGCCGCACCCCGGTGGCCCGCCCCATGGCGATCAGCCCCGAGAGCAGGTTCGGCAGGTCGCCGACCACTGGCCGGGGATCCGCCGGCCCCTGCACGAAGGTGCCGGATCCGGCCCGGCGCCGCACCAATCCCTCGCCGGCCAGCAGATCGAGGGCGCGCCGCACGGTCACCCGCGCCAGCCCGTGCTCGGCGGCCAGTGCCGGCTCGCCGGGCAGCCGCGCCCCGGGAGGGAGCCGGCCGCTGGTGATCTGGTCGCGCAGCAGCAGGTAGAGCCGGCGCGCCTTGTGCGGTTCGATCGCGGAGGTCACGGGGCCATCCCTGGCTCGTGGCTTGCTTGGTGGCGTGCCGACAGCGGGTCCCAACGGGTCTGTCAGTGCCGACCTGTCCGATTATGAAGACAGGTTACTGTCTGTCAATTGGGACAGGTGAGATGCCCGCATGGGAATTTTTGCAGGTCAGGCGCGAGCGGAGGCGGGATCGTGTCGGGCACGGGGGAGTCCCTCCTCCGGTGCGGCACCGCATGACGTTGCGCGGGGGCGCGTTCCCCCGTTAAGCGGACGCCCATGAGCAGCACCTCCTCGATGAGCAGCACGTCCTCGATCAGCCTCGCCCCGCCTGCGGCCCCCGTCGCCGCGGCGCCCCGGTCCCGCCGCGCCGTGCGGACCTGGCTCTTCGTCATGGCCGCCCTGGTGGTGGCGATGGTGGCCGTCGGGGGTGCGACCCGGCTGACCGGCTCCGGCCTGTCGATCACCGAGTGGAAGCCGGTCACCGGCGCCGTCCCGCCGCTCTCGGCCGAGGCCTGGGCCCAGGAATTCGCCAAGTACCAGGCGACGCCGCAATACAAGCTCATCAACGAGGGCATGAGCCTGTCCGAGTTCCAGTTCATCTATGGGTGGGAATGGGGCCACCGGCTGCTCGGCCGGCTCATCGGGCTGGCGTTCTTCCTGCCGCTCCTGGTCTTCTGGTGGCGCGGGCAGATCGACCGGCGCCTCGGCCTGAGCCTCGTCGGCCTCGGCGTGTTCGGCGGGCTGCAGGGGGCGGTGGGCTGGATCATGGTCGCGTCGGGCCTCCAGCCCGGCATGATCGCGGTGGCGCCGATCAAGCTCGCCCTGCACCTGACGCTCGCGAGCGCGATCTATGCCGGCCTCGTCTGGATCGCCTCCGGCCTCGACCGGCGCCGCACCGAGGTGGCGCCGGCGCGGCTCTCCCGGACCGCGCTCGCCCTGATGGCCCTGGTGCTGGTGCAGATCGCCCTCGGCGGCCTCGTCGCCGGTGCGAAGGCCGGGCTGACCTACAACACCTGGCCGCTGATGGATGGCGGATTCGCGCCCGGGGGCCTCCTGTCCGGCACGCCCTGGATCGAGAACTTCGTCGACAACGTCGCCCTGGTGCAGTTCAACCACCGGCTGACCGCCTACGCGCTCCTGATCCTCGCCGTGCTCCACGCCGTCGATGCGCGGCGTCAGGTGCCCGGCACCGGCGCGGCGCGGCGGGCGACCGCGCTCGCCGGCCTCGTCGCCGGGCAGGCGACGCTCGGCATCGTCACGCTGCTCCTGGTGGTGCCGCTCTGGGCGGCCCTCGCCCACCAGGTCGCCGCCATGCTGGTGCTCGGCATGGCGAGCGCTCATGCCCGGCTCTGCCGGACGCCCGGCGATGCGCGGCTTTCCCAGGCGCCGGCCCAAGCGCCGGCCCATGCGCCGGCGGCGTGAGGATGCAGGAACGTTCGTCCCACGTTCATGCTTCCGCCTTAACCTCGATCGACCGGGAGGCCGTCTCCCGGACACGCGGAGCGGAGGCCCGATGTCCGTGCAGGAGTCTTACCCAGACGTGTCCTCAAGCTCGATCCCGCGCTTCGCCCCGGACGGCCGTCCCCTGAGCCTCGCCTGGACCTACACGCCGCGCGAATTGCTGGCGGATGGGGTCGTCCACGTGGTCGGGGTGAGCCTCGGCGTGATCGGCGCCCTGGCGCTGACGATCAGCGCCGCCCTCTCGAGGCTCAGCCCGTCCGAGACGGTCGCGGTCGCGGTCTACGCCGCCGGCCTCGTGGCGATGCTCGGCACCTCGGCCGCGTACAACATGTGGCCGGTGGGCCGGCTGAAATGGCGCCTGCGCCGGGCCGACCACGCCACCATCTTCCTGATGATCGCCGGCACCTACACGCCGCTCGTGACCCTCGTCGGCACCGACGGCTTCGCCTTCGCGCTGCTCGCCGGGATCTGGCTCGTGGCAGTGGCGGGAGCCGCGGTGAAGCTGACGCTGCCGGGCCGCTTCGACCGCCTGGCGATCGCCCTCTACCTGGCGCTCGGCTGGAGCGGGGTGATGGCCTACGAATCGGTCATTGCCGCCCTGTCGCCCGGCGCCCTGTGGCTGCTCGCGGCCGGCGGCCTGCTCTACTCGCTGGGGGTGATCTTCCACGTCTGGCGGCAATTGCCGTTCCAGAACGCGATCTGGCACAGCTTCGTGCTGGCGGCGGCGGCCTGCCACTACGGCGCGGTGTTTCGCAGCGTGCTCGATGTGGGGGCGTGAGGAAGTCGGGTCCATCACGCGGGTGATCGCACGCGGGTGATCGGGTCGGCCGCCGCCCCAAGTCGAACCGCAGACATCACTGCGATCCTCCGCGTCGTCCCGAGGTTCGCCGCAGGCGAGAGCCCGGGATCCAGACACTCAGGTCGTGCAGAACGAGGCGGACCGTTTTCCGCTCTATCCTCTTTTCCATCCGAGTTTCTGAATTCCTGGCTCCGCTTTCGCGGCCCCGGAATGACGCAGAGGTTAGAAGATCTGTCCGCGATGACGATAATCTCTCAGAACGGCGTGTAGTCCCCGCCGTCCGTGATCGTGTCGAGCGCCCGCTCGATCGACGTCACGGCGTCCAGCACCATCTGCACCGTGCGCTCGGCTTCCGTGCGCGGCCGGCCGAGGGCGGCGGCGCGGGCGCCGATGTCGTGCAGCTGCTCGGCGATCGTCACCAGGTCGGAGACGACCGACGCGGTGGCGCGGGCGGCGGCATCGGGCGCCGGGCGCGGGCGCAGCAGGGGAACGACGTTGCTCATCGGCCGGGACTCTCGCGCAAAGCTCGGGACTCCGCCAGCCGGAGAATCGCAGCCCTCCACACATTCCGCGCGGCGCGGCCTGGGAAGCACAGGCAGGGGGGTTTCCTGCGGGGCGGGCCACCGGCGCCTTGACGGGCGGGCGGGGGCCGGGCACCCCGGCGGACTATCAGAGCCGAGAATCCCCCGATTCGAGCGGCCCGAAAGTCAGGACCCCTCATGCGTCTCCTTCGTGTCGCCGCTTCGCTCACCCTCGCTTGCCTCGCCGCCGCCTGCACCAGCGCCAGCGATTCGCGCGGCACCGGCCTCGCCGAGAGCTTCGATACCAAGAACTACGTGCGCTCGAACGACACCAACGGAACCCAGCGCCGGCCCGACGTGAACCGCGTCTTCACCCAGCCGTCGATCCCGAGCATCTCGAATCGCGGTTTCTAGAGGCGATCTCCGGCGGCGCGCCGCCGGACCCTGTCAGCGCCCGCGGAACAGCGGGTGCTCGACCCTGTCCCCCGGATGCAGGCCGAGGCGCGCGGCGGTGCCGGCATTGAGCTCGAGCACGCCGAGGACCGGATCGCCGGACGGGATCGTGCGGGTCGAGAGCGGCTCGGTGTCCGTGGCGATGCGCGCCACCGTGCCGTCGGCGCGGATGAACAGCATGTCGAGCGGCAGGTAGGTGTTCTTCATCCACATCGCCACCGGGGCGGTGCGCTCGAAGTCGAACAGCATGCCGCGATCCGGCGCCATGGTGCGGCGGAACATCAGGCCTTGAGCCCGCCCGGCATCGTCGCGCATCACCTCGACCTGGAAGGTGTGGCGGCCGGAGCGCGAGGCGATGGTCAATGGCTCGAACGGACCGTCGGCGAGAACGACTGACGGCAGGAGCAGGAGGACGAGCGCGGCGAGGAGCCGGCGCAGGGGAGCGGCGGCCCAGGGCCGTGCGAAGCGGAGCGACATAGGGCTGAGCTAGCGCAGTCTGCGGCGAAGGGGATGGGGCTTCGCGGCCGGAAACACAGGCGAATCGAAAAAGCGGGGTGCCCGCGGGCATCAGTGGGAGGAGGGCGGTCCGGCTCCCACCGCAGCCTCGGTCAGGAGGCGCACCTCGGCGGCCATCAGGCCCTTCGAGCCGTCGCCGTAGCGGACCATGACGTGCTCGCCCGGCTTCAGCTCGGCGATGCCGTAGCGCCGCAGGGTCTCCATGTGGACGAAGATGTCCGGCGTGCCGTCGCCGCGGCTCAAGAAACCGAAGCCGCGCAGGCGGTTGAACCACTTCACGACCGCGGTCTCGAGCCCGCTCGTCGGCACCACGGTGACGTGGGTGCGCGGCATCGGCAGTTCGGCAGGGTGGGTCGCGGTCGACTGGTCGAGGGAGATCACCCGGAAGGCCTGCCAGCCGCGGGGGCGCTGCACCGCTTCCACCACGATCCGCGCACCCTCGCTGGCGCTCTGGTGGCCGTCGCGGCGCAGGCAGGTGACGTGGAGCAGCACGTCGGGCGCGCCGCTATCCGGCACGATGAAGCCGAAGCCCTTCGCGACGTCGAACCACTTGATGCGGCCGCTGACCTCGACGAGTTCGGTCGGGCGCTCCACCGTCGCCTCGAGCCCGGGCCGGGTGTCGCGCGCGCTGTCTCCGAACGCACCTACCGGCCGTTCCCAGGCGGGGCCTGAACCGTACTCGTCCGACATCGTAAGCAACCCACTCGAATCGCGTCGCGCGCTTCACCCGCAGATTAACAAAGTCATGACTCCGGGGAAGCCCAAATCGGCCGAGTTGAGACGGCCAACCGGGTTATCTCCTCTCCGGATTCGCCTCGGCCGTGTCCATTCTGCAATCCGGGGAGGCAGACATCTGGAGAAGCGCGCAGTGATTGCGGCGCGAAAGGTGGCTCCGCCCTCGAGCCTGTGCGTTTTGGCCGCAGGGGAGGGCAGGGAGGCCGGGCTCGGCTATGACGAGACCGTTCCGCCATCCCGGAGATCACCGCGATTCAGACTCATCCTCCTCCCGCCGCGCCGGTCCGGCGCCTCGCCCTCGTCGATCTTGCCCGCGGCGTCGCGCTCCTGGCGATGGCGCTCTATCACCTGACCTGGGACCTCGGCTTCCTGCGGCTGACGCCCGAGAACGCCGCCCTGTCGCCGGTCGGGCGGGCGGCGGCGCACGGCATCGCGGCGAGCTTCCTGATGCTCGTGGGGCTAAGCCTCGTCCTGGCGCGGGGCCGGCGAACCGGGTGGTGGCGCCCCTATCTGGCGCGGCTCGGGCGCATCGCCCTGGCGGCGGGCGCGATCTCGCTCGCCACCTTCTTCCTGTTCCCCGGTTCGTGGATCTTCTTCGGCATCCTGCACTGCATCGCTCTGTCGAGCGTGCTGGCGCTGCCGGCGCTCGCCGCACCCCTGCCAATGGTCGGGCTCGTCGCGGGCCTCGTCTTTGCCGGGCCCACTCTGGCGGCGCTCGCGGGCGCGCCGGCCTTCCTCGACGCGCCGGGACTCGTCTTCCTCGGGCTCGGCGCCAGGGTGCCGACGACGAACGACTACGTGCCGCTGTTTCCGTGGTTCGGTTTCGTGCTGGCGGGGGTGGGGCTCGGCCGGCTCGTCCTGCCGCGTCTGGCGGCCTCGCAAGCCGGAGCCTGGGGGCCGCGGGGCCGGATCGGGCGGCTCGCCACGCTCGCCGGGCGGCACAGCCTCGCGGTCTATCTCGTGCACCAGCCCCTGCTGCTCGGGCTGCTCTACGGCGTCGCGGCGGTGACCGGGCCGCATCCGCGGGCCGGAGAGGCGCCATTCCTGCGCGAGTACCGGGCGAATTGTGCCGAGGCCGGCGGCGGTGAGGCAACCTGCCGGGTGGCGGCGCGCTGCGTGCTGGTGCGCCTGCGCGAGGCGGGCCTGTGGCGGGCCGGCGGGGACTATACGGGGGAGGAGCAGGCCCGGGCGATCGCGGTGTCGCGGACCTGCTTCCACGAGGCGGGCGGGGGCTGATCCCCGCCCGATCCCAGATCAATCCTCAGATCAATCCTTGGCGCGCTCGACGTAGGCGCCGTCCGCCGTCATGACGACGATGCGGGTGCCGGTGCCGATATGGGGCGGCACCAGGGTGCGCACGCCGTTCGAGAGCGTCGCGGGCTTGTAGGACGAGGAGGCGGTCTGGCCCTTGGTGACCGGCTCGGTGTCCGTCACCTCGAGGGTGACGCGCTGCGGCAGCTCGATCGCCAGCGGCACGCCGTTATGGGTCGAGAGCATCACCGCCATGCCCTCCTGGAGGTAGGCGGCCTGGTCGCCGATCACGTCCTCCGGCACCGCGAGCTGCTCGTAGGATTCCGGGTTCATGAAATGGAACCCCTCGCCGTCGCTGTAGAGGAAGGTGTGCTCCCGGTCCTCGACATAGGCACGCTCGACCTGCTCGGTGGTGCGGTAGCGCTCCGAGACCTTCACGCCGTCGGTGATCCGGCGCATGTCGAGCTGGGTCACCGGGGTGCCCTTGCCGGGATGGATGTTCTCGGCGGAGAGAATCACATAGAGCCGGCCGTCCTTGTCGACGACGTTGCCTTTGCGAAGAGAGCTGGCGATGACCTTCGGCACGGGGCGAATCCTGAATTGGGAGCGTTGACAGAAAGCGGCGGCGTCCGCCAAGCCGCGGGCTTCGCGCGCCGCGCCGGCAGAGGATGCCTTCGGCCCGCCCTATCGCATCTCAGGCGCGACCGCCAGTCGCCCGCCACTCGATGACACCCGCCGCATGATGTTCTCCCGATGACCTCTGCCTCGCCCTGGTGGGCCCCCCACGTCCATGCCGACCGCCGGCCGCGGCTGCTGGCCCGCAACCGCATCGCCGCGTCCTTACGGGCGTGGTTCGCGGCCCGCGACTTCGTCGAGGTCGAGGCCGCCATCCTCCAGGTCTCGCCCGGCAACGAGGCGCATCTCTCGGCCTTCGCCACCACGGCGATCGGGCCGGACGGGGCGGCTCACCCGCTCTACCTTCACACCTCGCCGGAATTCGCCTGCAAGAAGCTGCTGGCGGCGGGCGAGACGCGGCTGTTCAGCTTGGGACCCGTCTTCCGCAACCGCGAGCGCGGGGCGTTGCACCACCCGGAATTCACGATGCTCGAATGGTACCGGGCGGGGGAGACCTATGACAGCCTGATGCGCGACTGCGCCGCCTTGCTCAGCCTTGCCGCCGAGATTGCAGGTGCCAAACGCTTCGCCTGGCGCGGGACCGAGGCCGACCCGTTCGCCGAGCCGGAGCGCCTGACCGTGGCGGAGGCCTTCCGGCGCCATGCCGGCATCGACCTCCTGGCGACGGTGGCGCCGGACGCGAGCACCGACCGGGCGGGGCTCGCCGCCGCTCTGGTCCAGGCCGGCATCCGCACCGCGCCCGACGACACCTGGGCCGACCTGTTCAGCCGGGTGATGGTCGAGCGGGTCGAGCCGGCGCTCGGCCGCGGCCGGGCGACGATCCTGTGCGAGTACCCGATTCCGGAGGCGGCTTTGGCCCGGCCGAGCCCGGCCGATCGGCGGGTGGCGGAGCGCTTCGAGCTGTATTGCTGCGGCGTCGAGCTCGCCAACGCCTTCGGGGAGCTGACCGACGCCGAGGAGCAGCGCCGGCGCTTCTCCGCCGAGATGGACGAGAAGGAGCGCGTCTACGGCGAGCGCTACCCCCTCGACGAGGACTTTCTGACCGCCCTCGCACAGATGCCGGAGGCGAGCGGCATCGCCCTCGGGTTCGACCGGCTCGTCATGCTGGCGACCGGCGCCCGCCGGATCGAGGACGTGATCTGGACTCCCATTGCCGAAAACCCTTGCGCCGAGTCTCCCCGGTGAGCCGGCCGATCCGCAGCGCGGGTGATCTCGCAGGCCGCGGCCTGGTGCCGCCGGAGCGGTTGCCGGCGCTCGAACGGGTGGCGGCGCGCTACGCGGTGTCGATCACCCCGGAGGTGGCCGAGCTGATCGCCGATGCGGATGACGGACTCGGCCGGCAATTCGTGCCGCGGGCCGAGGAACTGGTCACCGCCCCCGAGGAGCGGGCCGATCCGATCGGCGACGAGGCCCACGCGCCCGTCCCCGGCATCGTCCACCGCTATCCCGACCGGGTGCTCCTGAAGCCCCTCCATGTCTGCCCGGTCTATTGCCGCTTCTGCTTCCGCCGCGAGGTGGTGGGTCCGGAGGGGCAGGGCAGCCTCACCGAGGCCGAGCTCGATGCCGGCCTCGCCTACATCGCCGGTCATCCGGAGATCTGGGAGGTGGTGGTCACCGGCGGCGATCCCCTGGTGCTCTCGCCCCGGCGCCTCGGCCGCATCGCCGCCGCGTTGAAAGACATGCCGCATGTGCGGGTGCTGCGCCTGCATACCCGCGTGCCGGTGGTCGATCCCGCGCGCGTCGATGCCGCGCTGATCGGGGCGCTGAAGCGCTTCGAGGGCGCGGTGTTCGTGGCGCTCCACGCCAACCACCCGCGGGAATTCTTCGAACCTGCCCGCGCGGCCATCGCCCGGCTCATCGATGCCGGGATCCCGATGGTGAGCCAGTCGGTGCTGCTGGCGGGCGTCAACGACGATCCCGAGACGCTGGCGGCCCTGATGCGGGCCTTCGTCGAGAACCGGATCAAGCCCTATTACCTGCATCACGGTGACCTCGCCCCGGGAACCGGCCATCTGCGCACCACCCTCGATCACGGCCAGATCCTGATGCGGGGCTTGCGGGGCCGGGTGTCGGGCCTGGCGCAGCCGACCTACGTCCTCGACATCCCGGGCGGATACGGCAAGGTGCCGGTGGGGCCGGGCTACCTGACGGGGGGGCCCGCGGGCTGGACCGTGACCGACCCGACGGGCGTCACCCACGCCTACCCCCCGCGAAACGACGAGGAGACTCCATGCGCAGGCTCTGGGGACGGCTGAGCTCCGTCAACGTGCAGAAGGCGGTCTGGGGCCTGGAGGAACTGGGCTTGGCCTATGAACGGATCGAGGCGGGCGGCGCCTTCGGGCGGGTGCGGGACCCGGATTACCGGGCGCTCAACCCCAACAGCCTCGTGCCGGTGCTGGAAGAGGACGGCTTCGTCCTGTGGGAATCGAACGCGATCCTGCGCTACCTCGCCCGTGGCCACGATCTCGGCGGCCTGTGGCCGGACCACCCCCAGGCGGCGGCCCTGGTCGACCAGTGGCTCGACTGGCAGGCGACGCGCTTCACGCCCGCGACCCGGGATGCGTTCTGGCAGACCGTGCGCACGCCGCCGGAGCAGCGCGACCAGTCGGCCATCGACCGTTCGGTCGCGGCCTCGGAAGACTGCGCGGCGATCCTCGACGCGCATCTGATGGGCCGCGCTTACGCGGTCGGCGACCGCTTCACCGCGGCCGACATCGCGCTCGGCGCCGCCGCTCATCGCTGGCTCCATCTCGACGTGCCGCGCATCGAGCGGCCGGCCCTGCGCGCCTGGTACGAACGCCTCCGCGCGCGGCCCGCCGCGGCGGTGGCGCTGCCCCCCTTGAGCTGAATTTGGAAGCAGCTGAACTTGGAAGCAGCTGACCTTGGAAGCTCAGCCGCGACCCGGGCCATGCACTGACGGCGTGGCCGCCTCGCCCCGGATCGGCTAGGTCTCGATCCGTCCGACACCCCACGCCCCCGAAGGCCCGATGCCGCTCGACAAGACGCTCCTCGACGCCCTGCAGGCCGTCACCACCGCCACCCTCACCACCGTGCTCCTGAAGAAGGGCATCCGCCGCTGCTGGATGCGCGGGCCGATGCCGCGCTTCGCCGCCGGGCAGCGGGTGGTCGGTCCGGCCTTCACGCTCCGCTTCGTGCCGGCCCGCGAGGATCTGGCGACTCCCGAATCCTGGTCGAGCCCGACCTCGACCCGCGCGGCGATCGAGGCGATGCCCGAGGGCTGCGTCGCGGTGGTCGATGCGATGGGGGTGCAGGATGCCGGCATCTTCGGCGACATCCTGTGCGCCCGGATGAAGAAGCGCGGCGTCGCCGCGCTCATCACCGACGGCGTCGTGCGCGACGGCGAGGGCGTCGACGGCACCGGCCTGCCGGTCTGGTGCTCGGGCGTCGCGGCCCCGGCCTCGGTGGCGGGCCTGACCTTCGTCGGCTGGGGCGAGCCGGTCGGCTGCGGCGGCGTCGCGGTCTATCCCGACGACATCGTGGTGGCGGATGGCGACGGCGCGGTGCTGATCCCGGCGGCCTTGGCCGAGGAGGTGGCGCTCGCCGCCGTGGAGCAGGAGCGTCTCGAGCTCTGGATCATGCGCGAGGTCGACAAGGGCCTGGCCCTGCCGGGCCTCTACCCGCCGAATGCCGAGACCCGCGCCCGCTACGAGGCGGAGACCGGCAAGGCCTGACCCGCCCCGGGACCGGGCGTTCTCCCGGTGTTCTTCGTGCTCTCGAAGGTGCTGTGGTTCCTCACGGCACCGTCGAACCTGCTGCTGCTCCTGGTGCTGCTGGGGGCAGGGCTGGCTCTGCGCTGGCGGCGACTCGGTCTCGGCCTCTCGGCTGCCGCCGGCCTGATCCTCCTCGTCGGCGGCCTCTCGCCGCTGGCCTCCCTGGTGTTCGGGCCGCTCGAGGACCGGTTCCCGGCCTTCCGTGATGACGGGGCCCCGGTTGCCGGCATCGTGGTGCTGGGCGGCGCGGTCGAGACCGGGCTCTCGGCGGCCCGCGACCAGCTCGTGCTCAACGATGCCGGCGAGCGCATGATCGCGCTCGGCGACCTCGCGCGGCATTATCCTGAGGCGAGAGTGGTCTTCGCCGGCGGGTCCGGCCGGCTCACCGGCGACGGCGCGGTGTCGGAATCGGCGATCGTGCGCCGCCACGCCGCCTCCCTCGGCGTCGCGCCCGACCGGATCATCTACGACGACAAGTCCCGCAACACCCGGGAGAACGCCGCCTTCAGCGCCGAATTGGTGCAGCCGAAGCCCGGCGAGCGCTGGCTCCTCGTCACCTCGGCCTGGCACCTGCCGCGGGCGATGGGCTGCTTTCGCCGTGCCGGCTTCACGGTCACGGCCTATCCGGTCGATTACCGTACCGGTCCCGGCGCCGTCGGGCTCCACGCCACGGCGGGAGACGGCCTGTTTGAGCTCGACATTGCGGTCCGCGAGTGGCTCGGGCTCGTGGCGTACTGGGCGTCCGGCTACACGGAGACGGTGTTTCCGGGGCCGTGATCCGCTACCGCGGCAACGACAGCCGGTAGATCCCGCGAAAATCGTCCGGATCCGCCACCACCTTGCCCTTGCGCAGGATGGCGATCCGGCCGGCCTTCATCAGTCGCACCGCCTGGCGGCGGACCGGCTGCATCAGCGGGCCCCAGCCGTCCGGGTGGGGGCCTCCGAGGGCGCGCGCGACCTCGGAGGGGCAGACGGTCTTGTCGACCCCGCGCTCGGTGACGAGGCGCACCAGGGTGAGTTCGATCTCGTACTCGTCAGGGATCATCGTAATCCTGCAGGGCCCGGCGGGCGTCGGAGGCGAACTGGCGCTGCCACATCACGGTGAGCACCATCGCGGTGGTGACGAACAGCATATAGGCGCTGACGAACCACCCGAGATAGGCTAGCGCGAAGAAGAACGCACGCTGCCCGCGGTTGAAATGGCCGCCCGCCACCACGTTCATGGCGGCGGCCCGGCGCGCCGCCCGCTCGATCTTGGCCGGGTCGCCGTCCCGGGGAGGCACCGCGCCGATCAGGATGGCGCCGTAGTTGAACAGCCGGTAGGCCCAGGCGAACTTGAAGAAGGCGTAGACGAAGATCAGCGCGAGGCCCGCCACCTTGATCTCCCACACCGCCCGGGTCATCGGCGCGCCGAGGGGCAGGGTGGAGAACAGGGTCAGCGCGTCATCGGCGGAGCGCGACAGGGTGAGCGCACTGCCCAAGGCGATCAGCGCCGTCGAGGCGAAGAAGGCGGTGCCGTTCTGCAGCGACGCGTTGATCGTGGTGTCGACCACCCGGTTCTCGCGCACGATCTGCTGGTCGGCCCAGGCATGGCGGTAGCGGTTCATCATGCCGTTGAGGCTGCGCTTGCCGCCCGACAGATGCTCGACCGCGTAGGAATAGCCCCACCAGGCCGTGAGGAAACAGACGAGGGCCGTGAGGTCGAGGAGCGAGAAGCTGCTGAGGCCGAGATCCGGGTTCATGCCGGGCCCCGTCACGCGGTCGGCAGGATCTGCACGCCGCGCGGGCCGGCGACCTGTGACGGCCGGCTTCCGGCAAGATCCTGCTCGGCAAGATCCTGCTCGGCGAGATCCCGGACCGACACGTCCTCGACCTTCGCCCCGGGCGGGCCCTGGCGGCAGGCCTCGATCACCGCGGTGACGGCGTCCGCGGGGCCGGCGAGATGCGCCTCGACGCTGCCGTCATGACGGTTGCGCACGGTGCCGGAGAGGCCGCGCGCCTCCGCCACACCCTTGGTCCAGGCCCGGTAGCCGACGCCCTGAACCCGGCCCCGGACGATGATCTCCACGCTGCGGTGTCCGCTCACGGCCGCCCACTCCCCGCACGATGTCGTTGGGGCGGGCTCTAGAGCATTTCCCCGCGGGAGGGGAGAGCGCTCAGGCGCTCGCCGCCACCAGGGGACGGATTGCGACGTTCGTGCGCGGCGCCGGCGCCCGGAACCGCACGAGATCGGCGAGGGGCACGAAGGCGTCCGGCGCGCCGCCGCCGACCCGCGTACCGAAGCCCAGCGCGAAGGAGAGGGTGAGCTTGCGGTCGGGCGCGATGCCGAAGACATCGAGCGCGGCGGTGAAGGCCTCGCGGAAGCTGCGCACGCCGCACCAGCTCTTCTCCGACAGGTGGAGCGGCCATTCCCAGTGACCGTCCGGCCGCCGGGCAGTCAGCGCGGCGCGCTCGATGAAGTAGCCGGTCTCCCGGTGCTCCAGGCCGTCCGCGTGGAGGCGCCAGTCCCGGTTCTCGAACAGAGGGGCAGCCTCAGCCACGTCGTCCAAGCGGGTGGTCTCCATCCGGGTCTCCCAAGGTTCCGCCGCGACGCCGCGCCGCCTCCCGGATCGGCCCGCCGTGTGGAACATTTCCGGAACACTGGGCTGATTTGCACAGGTCGTCAACAGGGATCGACGAACATTTCTCGGCCGCGCGCGGCGTTGCCAAAGCGCGGGCGGAATGCCACCTCACCCGGATCGGAATCCGGCGCGAACCCTCAGCCGGGAGGTTGTGCCGGCGCCCCACCGGGCTGGCCGCGATCCGGAGCGGTTTCGCGGCGATGAACACGAGGAACCAGATGGAGCGCAGCCGCAAGGGGCAGGAGCCGGGGTCACGGGAGCCGAGCCCCGACGTCGAGGCGTTGCGCCGCCTCGAGGCGCTGCAGCCGGCCTACGAGCGCCTGCGCGCCGACCGGATCCGGGCCGAGAGCGACGTCGAGCGCCTGACCGCCGAGCTGGCCGCCGCCCGGGCCCAGGCCCGCGAGGAGCTGGGCACCGACGACGAGGCCGAGATCCGCCGGATGATCGAGGAGGCGCGGGCCGAGAACGCCCGCCGGGTCGAGGCCTTCGCGCAGGCCCTGCGGGCAGTCCAGGACCGTCTCGATGCCCTCGATTCGGGCCGCTGAGGCGCCCGTGACGTGAGATGCCCGTGATCCCTGCCGACACCCAGGACGCGCTGACCCGCGCCGGCCGCCTTCTCGCCCGCCTGGAGGCGACCCGCGACGGCGACCGGACGGCGCTCGCGGAGCGCACGAGGCGCGTCGCTGCCGCCAAGGGCCGGCTCGCCCAGCGCGACGCCGTCGACACCTACCTGCGCGAGTTGCAGCAGGACGCCAACCGGCGCAGCGTCGCGACCTTCGAGACCCTGCTCACCGCCCTGGTCCAGGAGGTGCTGCCCGGCGAGAAACCCGTGCGCCTGGACCTGACCACCGAGCGCGGCCTGCCGGCTCTCGATATCGGGGTCGAGCGCCCGGATGGCGGGCGCGAGGACGTGCTGGAGGACAATGGCGGCGCGATGACCAACGTGGTCGGCATGGCGCTCCGTCTGATCGCCGTGGTCAAGGCCGGCGTCGGCCGCTTCCTCGCCCTCGACGAGGCCGATTGCTGGATCGCGCCCGAGCGGGTGCCGGCCTTCTACCGGGTGCTCGACGACGGCGCCGCCCGGCTCGGGGTGCAGTGCCTGGCGATCTCGCATCACGACGTGGCGGGGTTCGATGCCGGCCTGACGGTCAGCCGCATCGCCGGGCGGCCGGAGACCGGGGTGGCGATCGAGGGACCGGCCGGACCATGCGCGGCGCAGTGGTCGCCCGGGATGCCGGGCTTCCGCTTCATCCGCCTGATCGACGTCCAGGGCTTTGCCGACGCCACCCTGCCGCTCTCGCCCGGCGTCAACGCCCTCGTCGGCCCCAACAACCACGGCAAGTCGACGGTGATCCGGGCCCTGCGCGCGGTGTTCTACGGCGAGGTGCGCGACAGCCTGGTGCGCGCCGGCGCCGGTGCGGCGCGGGTCGAGATCGGCGTCGCCCATGGCCGGACCTTGCGCTACGTCCGCCAGCCGAAGCGCACTCCGGTGAACCTGTGGTCGCTGCACGAGGCGGACGGATCGCTGGTGCAGGAGAACGGCACGACGTTCGAGACCGGCGGCCGCGACGTGCCTCCTTGGGTCGAGCACCTGTTCGGCATCACCCGTGTCGAGGAGCTCGACGTGCATGTCGCGCACCAGAAATTTCCGGTCTTCCTGCTCGGCGAGAAGCCGGCCCGGCGCTCGGCGGTGCTGTCGATCGGCCGCGAGGCCGGGCTGATCCGCGACATGCAGGCGCTCCAGCGCGAGCGCGTCACCGAGGACCAGCGCACGATCCGCGAGGGCGAGCGCGAGATCACCCGCCTGCGCGAGGCGCTCGCCGCCCTCGACGGTCTCGACGCCCTGTCGGGGACGCTGCACGGGCTGCAAGAC
>JAEWKL010000575.1 GCA_023386115.1 Pseudomonadota bacterium | reverse complement strand
CGCCTGGACCCCGGGGGAGTGGTCGCCGTCCTGATCGATGAAGGGGCGGGCGAGGCGCGCCACCAGGGCCGGGGGCGGGGCGTCGGCGACGAAGTGGCGGGCGAGCCGCAAGGCGACGTGGCGGGCGGTCGCGGGATGGCTCGCGAGGTCGTCGAGGGCCATGCGCAGCTGCGCCGGCCCGACATCGAGATAGGTGCGGCCGAGCAGCGTCACCGCGCCCGGCTCGTGGGCGCCGCGCCGGAAGGCGGTCGTGCCGGGCAGGCCCTCAGCGTTGCCGTCGCGCTGCAGCGACCAGCCGGTGAGGATGCGCGCGAGCGCCGTCACGTCGGCCTGGCCGTAGCCGCCCCCGGTGCCGAGGGTGTGCAGTTCCAGGAGCTCGCGGCCGAGATTCTCGTTGAGGCCCTTTCCCTGGCGCTGGCCCGCCGGCGAGTTGGGGCCCACCGAAGCGATGTTGTCGAGGTAGATCAGCATCGCCGGATGGGTGGCGGCGGCGAGCAGCAGGTCGCGAAACCGCCCGAGCACGTGCGGGCGGATCGCCTCGCGCTCGAAGGCGCCCGCGCTGACCCGCAGGCGCGGCCCCCGCACCACCGAGACGGTGAAGTGGTTGGCCCAGAACCAGACCAGGCGCTCGACGAAGCCGGACGATGCCTGCTGCGCCAGGGCGAGGCGGGCCGCCGCCTCGGCCTGGTAGGTCCGCTCCGGGATCGGCGGCGCCGGCGGGCCTTCCGGCATCGCGGCGTCCGGGCTGCCGGCCCGGGCGAGCTTGCGGCCCTGCTCCTCCGCCTGGAGGGCGGTGAGCAGGGTCGATGCGGAGGGGAGGTTCGGCCCGCCCGGCAGGGGGACGACGCCCGCCAGGATCTCGCGGCGCAAGCTCTCCTCGACCGGCTCCGCCCGGGCGAGGTCGCCCGGACGGGCACCGAGCCCGAACCGCCCGAGGGCGAGCGCCGTCCGGCGCGGACCGACCGCCATGCCCGTGCCCTCCCCTTCCGTCAGCCACCACCATGACGCACCGTGGGGGCTTAACCGATGCTGAGCGGGAGATGACGGTTTCGTAAGGTGAGGTCGGCGAAACCTCGTCTCGACAAGCGGGGGCGGCGAGGATAGCGTCCCTCACCCTCGCGTGACTGACGCTTGAGATGGGGCACCATCGGGGAGCGCGACGGGACATGGCCGCGCGTCTGGGCATCCTCCTGCATGGGAACGACGATGCCTGCCTCTAGCAACCTCCTCGCCTTCGCGGCGATCGCGCTCGGCATGGCCCTGACGCCCGGGCCGAACATGATCTACCTGATCTCGCGCTCCCTCTGCCAGGGCAGGAAGGCGGGCCTGATCTCGCTCGGCGGCGTGGCTCTCGGCTTCGTCGTCTACTTGCTCTGCGCGTCCCTCGGCATCACCGCCCTCGTCCTCGCGGTGCCCTATGCCTACGACGCGATCCGCCTCGGTGGCGTGGCCTACCTGCTCCGGCTCGCCTGGCAGGCGGTCCGGCCGGGCGGCCGCTCGCCCTTCGAGGTCAAGGACCTGCCGAAGGACAGCCCGCGCAGGCTGTTCGCCATGGGCTTCCTGACCAGCCTGCTCAATCCGAAGATCGCCGTCATGTACCTGTCGCTGCTGCCGCAATTCATCGATCCGGCGGCCGGGAGCGTGCTGGGCCAGGCGCTCGTGCTCGGCATGGTGCAGATCGTCATCAGCGTCCTGGTCAACACCTCCGTCGCGGTCTCGGCCGGGTCGATCGCGCTGTTCCTGACCCGGCGGCCGTCCTTCGCCGTAGTGCAGCGCTGGGTGATGGGAACCGTGCTGGCCGCCCTCGCGGTCCGGATGGCGACGGAGGCCCGCCGCTAGAGCCCGCGCGGCCCGCCGCTTGCCAGCGCCAGCAGCCGGTCGCAATCGACATGCGCCTCGAGATGGTCGGCGAGGCGGTCGAGCACGCTCTCGATCACCGCCTCGTAGGCCTCCGGCCCCGGCGCGGCGCCGAGTCGCGTCAGCCACAGGGCGCGCTGGCCCTCGTCGGCGAACAGGCCGTGCACGTAGGTGCCGCAGACGAGCCCGTCGGCCGAGACCGCGCCGTCGGGGCGGCCGTCGGCGAGGCGGAGCAGCGGCCGGGCCGCGTCGGGCCCGTCGGTCTCCCCGCCATGCATCTCGTAGCCGGTGAACGGCGTCCCGTCCGGCAGGCTGACGCCGGTCGCCGCCGCCAGCCGCTTCTCGGCAGTGAGCACCGTCGCGACGTCGAGGAGGCCCAGGCCCGCCACCGTGCCGGGCGGCCCCTCGATGCCCTGGGGATCGCTCAAGCGAGTACCAAGCATCTGGTAGCCGCCGCACAGGCCGAGCACCCGCCCGCCGCGGCGGCGATGGGCGAGGATGTCGATGTCCCAGCCCTGCTGGCGCAGGAAGGCGAGGTCGGGGATCGTGGTCTTGGAGCCCGGCAGCAGCACGAGATCGGCCTCGGCCGGGATCGGCCGGCCGGGCTCGACCAGCACCACGCTCACCCCGGGCTCGGCCCGCAAGGGGTCTAAGTCGTCGAAATTGGCGATGCGCGGCAGGACCGGCACCGCCACGACCTTGCCGCCCGGCCGCTCGGCGCCGCGCAGGCCCAGCACGTCCTCCGCCGGCAATCGCGCGGCGTCCGGGAAGTGCGGGATCAGCCCGAGCGCGTCCCAGCCGGTGCGGGCGGCGATCAGGCTCATGCCGTCGGCAAACAGGCTCGGGTCGCCGCGGAAGCGGTTGACGAGGAAGCCCCGTACCATCGCGGCATCCTCCGGATCGAGCACCGCCTTCGTGCCGACGAGGCTCGCGATCACCCCGCCGCGGTCGATGTCGCCGAGGAGCACCACCGGCGTGCCGGTGGCGCGGGCGAATCCCATATTGGCGATGTCGCCCCGGCGCAGGTTCACCTCGGAGGCCGAGCCGGCGCCCTCGACCAGCACCAAGTCGGATTCCGCGCGCAGCCGCCCGAAGCTCTCGACGACCGCCGCGAGCAGCCGCGGCTTCCAGGCCTGGTACTCCCGGGCCCGCGCGGTGCCGACCATCCGCCCCTGCACCACCACCTGCGAGCCGGTCTCGCTCTGCGGCTTCAGGAGCACCGGGTTCATGTGCACGGACGGCGCGACGCAAGCCGCCCGGGCCTGGAGCGCCTGGGCTCGGCCGATCTCGCCGCCATCACTGGTGACGGCCGCGTTGTTCGACATGTTCTGCGGCTTGAACGGCCGCACCCGCAGGCCCCGTCGCGCGAAGGCGCGGGCGAGCCCGGCGACGATCAGCGACTTGCCGACATCCGAGCCGGTGCCCTGGATCATCAGGGCCCGAGCATCGCCTGGTGCTGGCATGGCTCCTCTGAGGTTGCCGGCCGCCCGGTGCGGCAGCGCACGGAAAAAAATCGGAAACCCGATCGGTCAACCGCCGGGTGTGGCGCTGCGGTCATAGGCGTCAGGCCACGCCCAAGCTAGCCTGCTGCCACGTTTTCGCTCAACCGGGGCGTCCTCCAGTGATCAAGAAGTTCCTGCTCGCCGGCGCCGCGACGTCGCTCCTCACCGGGGCGGCCTTCGCGGCCGACCTGCCGGCCCGCGTCGCCCCGCCGCCGGTCTTCACGCCGGTGCCGGTCTTCACCTGGACCGGCTTCTATGCCGGCCTGCACACCGACTACACCTTCACCGACCGTCAGCGCATCAACACGATCGGCAACGATCTGACGCCGACCAACACGATCGGCAACGTCACGACGCTGCGCCGCCCGCCGGTGGTGCGCAACGAGCAGGACGGGCTGGCCAATATCGGCGGCGGCTTCGGCTACAACTACCAGTTCACGCCGGGCTCGGGCTTCGTAGTCGGCGTTCAGGCCGACTGGGCCTGGACCGACCTCCACAAGAACACCTTCTATCTCGGCCCGCAGCTCGCCGCGAATAACGGCTTCTCTGACCCGAGCGCCTTCCGTCAGGAGCTGTCCTGGCTCGGCACCGTCGTCGGCCGCGTCGGCTACGCCTTCGACCGCGTCTTCGTCTACGGCATGGGCGGCTTCGCCTATGGCGGCGTCGATTACCGCGCCAACTTCTACACCACGGCCGGCGCCACCCCGCCCCTCGCCCTGGCCTATACCGGCCGCTACAACGAGCTCGAGACCGGCTACGCCTATGGCGGCGGCATCGAGTACGCCCTGCCGACCGACTCGTTCCTGGCCCGCTTCAGCCTGCTGAACCTGCTCGGCGTGCAGTCCCAGGCGGTGACGATCAAGGCCGAGTACCTGCATTACGACCTCGGCAGCCGCAACGTGCTGGTGAACAACACCGGCCTCACGGTGGCCGGCGCCGCGCAGCCGCGCGGCTCCTACACCTCGCGCTTCCACACCGAGGGCAACCTCGTCCGTGCCGGGTTCAGCTACAAGTTCAACGGCCTCTGATCTGCGGATCGGCTGAGCCGGATCGGCGGGCCCGAAAGGGTCCGCCCCTCTCGACGGCCGCTGGGCGAGACGCTCGGCGGCCGTTTTTGCTGTGTGGTGGTACACCGCAATCCGTTTGACGGCGGAGTGTCTCCTGCTGCGCCATGCCCCGACGCTATTGAAGTTGCCTCATAAGAAAATCGGCTGCGCTCTTGTGGGCAGACACCGCATTCATCGTTCCTGATCGCAAGAAAAAATCGTGCGCACCGCCATCATAAACATCGAGGGTGACAGGTCCGCCAAGCTGTCGCACCGTCCGTTGCAGCTCCCGACCGATCGACAGGGGAAAGATCTGGTCGGCGCTTCCCCAAATCAGATACATGGGCGGCAATGAGCGGGTGGGACGCGCATAGCCATTCGGGAAGCCGCCATCGACGAGCACCACGGCGTCAATATCGGTTCGCCCAACCAGAGCGGCCAACGCGATCTGCGCGCCAAGCGACACTCCGAGAATGCCGACCTTGCCGCCGTGACGGTCGTGTCTTTTAAGGTAGGATGCGACGCCTTGAACGCCGGCAGCCCAGTCTGGCAACCGCCGCGCATAGTACGCGATCCGCATCCGTGCACTGCCCGCCGCCGCAATGGCATCGACATCAGCTGCCGAGAGTATGTGTACGAGAAAGGCGTTGAGACCTGCCGCCCGAAACCTCTCCACGATCTCGCCGTAACCAGCAGCCCCCAATCCCTTACTGCCGCTCAAGATCAGAACCGCCGGGCAGATTGCGTTTGCGCACTCTCCGAAGCTCTCGACCAGAATCTCACCGCCAGTGGTTGGGATTGTGACCTGCCGTTGAGACGAATGTGCGTTGGATCCTGACAGGACGAGAGAGATGGCCAAGATTGCACCGATAGATTTAAATCGAAACTTGGAAATCTTGTGCATAGATTTACGCCGACTTGTCGAAATTCGAAGAAAAAACACTTATTTGAAATTTTAACATCGAAGCTATTAATGAGTGATTTCACGGCATGTTACGAGCCGGCAGACGACTGGATGGGGTTGGGGAGCAGGCTCCCGCGCTGCGGTCGAAATCAGGCGTTCCGCCCTCGCCCCTTCTCCAATGTCCGAAATCGCGAATCGCAGTCTGGAGCAGGTACCGCCTGCTGCCGGGACCCACGGACCATGAGTGCGGCGGAACTCCGCCGCCCGCGCGGCGTGCCCGTCTGCGCAAGACCTCCAGACCGCAGGCTACGGCGAATTCCATAGCGTGCCGGTCCCGGGCAAGAGCGTGGCGCCCATTCGAAAAGGCAGCTCGCGAGCAGACCTCCCAAAGCCTGCTCGAGGCGGAGCCGGAGGCCGGCCCGTGCATGCTCATGCGGATCGGGTGTACGCCCTACTCCCGCCCCGCCTCGCGCAGGTGACGGATGATCCCCGAGAAATCGGTGCCGCCCTGCCCGGCCGCCTCGAAGGCGGCGTAGAGCGCTTCCGCATGGGCGCCGAGCGGCGTCGCCGCACCGGCGCTCTCGGCGGCCTCCTGAGCCAGGCGCAGGTCCTTCAGCATCAGGGCGGCGGCGAAGCCCGGCTTGTAGTCGTTGTTGGCGGGCGAGGCCGGAACCGGGCCGGGGACCGGGCAGTAGGTGGTGAGCGACCAGCACTGGCCCGACGAGGTCGAGGCGACGTCGAACAGGGCCTGGTGCGACAGGCCGAGCTTCTCGGCCAGCACGAAAGCCTCGGCGACGCCGATCATCGAGATGCCGAGGATCATGTTGTTGCAGATCTTGGCCGCCTGACCGGCGCCGGCCTCGCCGCAATGGACGACCTTGCGGCCCATCTTCGCCAGGACCGGCTCGGCCCGGGCGAAGGCCTCGGAAGTGCCGCCCGCCATGAAGGTCAGGGTCGCGGCCTTGGCGCCGCCGACCCCGCCGGAGCCCGGGGCGTCGCGGCGGGCCAGGCCGCGCCCGTGCGCCTTCTCCAGCGCCCCCCCCGCGCGGGCGG
>JAEWKL010000515.1 GCA_023386115.1 Pseudomonadota bacterium | reverse complement strand
GGCCCCTGATCGGCGGCCGGCGCGCGCCGAAGCCCCGGCCTGAGGCCGGCGCGCCGAGCGGCATCGCCAGCGTGATGGTCGACGCCTTCAACATCACGCAGGACCGGATCTCGCGCTCCCGCCTCGCCGGCGACCCGCCCGACGTGATGATCAACCCGAAGCTCGCCCAGATGGGCCTGTTCGAGTTCCACCGCGCCGAGGAATGCATCGAGCTCGGCCGCCAGGCCACGCGGCGGATGCTGCCGGAGATCCACGAGATGATCGCGGCGGCGGTGACGCCGGTCTAAAGGCGCATGCGGCGGCGGCCGGGGCCGCCGCCGATTTGGCCATCAGGCCGTGGCGATGTACTCGCGCAGCGCGCGATGCTCGGCCTCGACCGATTCGATGCGGTGCTTGACCACGTCGCCGATCGACACGAGGCCGACCAGCCGGCCGTCCTCGACCACCGGGACGTGGCGGAAGCGCCCGTCGGTCATCAGCTCCATCACCTCGTCGATGGCGGTGGCGCGGGAGCAGCACACCACCTTGGCGGTCATGTGCCGGGAGACCGGCGCCTCGAGCGCCGCGCCGCCGCCGCGGACCACGGCCCGGATGATGTCGCGCTCGGAGAGCATGCCGAGGACGGTCTGGCCGGCATCGCTCACCACCAGGGCGCCGATGCCCTTCTCGGTCAGCAGCGCCGCGGCCTCCGCCAGCGTGCGGTGGGGCTGAACGGTCACCACGGTGCGGCCCTTCTGCGACAGGATGCGCGCAACGGTCATCAACACCTCCCTGCTCGGGCCCCGCCAGCCACCGAGTGGTCCGGGCGGGACGCTCGTTCGGAGGGAGAGTGTGTGACCGCGCGCCGATTGAGGCAAGCACCCCGGAGGTCGAAGAGAAACAATCTCGCGAAACGTTCTCCTGAACCGTTCTCTTGGAACGTTCCCTTGGAACGATCTCTTGCCTGCCTCAGCGTCGTCCGAGCCGGTCGACCAGGGGCAGCAGCAGGAAACCGACGACGAACCCGCCGAGATGCGCGTCCCAGGCGACCGCGGAGTCGCTCAGGCCCAGCGGCAGGGCGGCGAGACCGAAGAGCAGGTTGGTGACGAACCAGATCGCCAGGAAGACAACCGCCGAGCGGTTGCGCATCAATTCGGGAATGGTCTGCAGCCGGGTCGGCACCGGGCGCTGCCACGGCACCGAGGCCGAGCCCGCCATCTCGACCGGCTGGAAGGCGAAGCGCACCGCCGCCGCCATCAGTCCCGACACGCCGGCCGAGGCGCCGATCAGCGGCACGGTGCTCAGGGGATCGATGAGGACGTGCAGCAGGCCGCCTGCGGCCGTCGCGGCCAGGGCGATCAGGCCGTAGCGCCAGGCGCCGCAGCGCCGCGCCACCGGCGTGCCGAAGGCCGCGAGCCAGACGCTGTTGAGGAGCACGTGGGCCCAGGAGCCGTGCAGGAGCGCATAGGAGACGAAGGTCCAGGGCATCGCACCCGGATCGGCCACCAAGTAGGCCGCGAAGGCCTTGCGCGCCTCGACCTCGAGGGCGCCGCCTCCCGAGGCGGCGGCGGCCCGGATAACGTCGGCGGCCCCGTCGGGGTCGAGGGCGAGGGTCCAGCGCGCCGGCACCAGGGCGAGGTCGAGGAGCAGGGTGATGTCCCAGACATCGGGCAGCAGCTGCCGCACGGCGTGGATCAGCACCAGGATCCCGACCGAGGCGGTGACCACGGCGGGCATGTTGAACACCGGCACGCGCGGCGGTCGCGGGAGGTCGGGGGTGGCATCCATGTCGGCACCATTGCGGGGCCGCCGGCCCGACCGCAAGGGCGGCCGCCGCCGCGGGCCCGGCGCACCCCCGAAAAGAGGACGCCGCCCCCGAAAAAACACGGTCTCGCACGAAAAAAGGAGAGCGCTGCCGCTCTCTCCGCCGCGCGCAAAAAAAGGGAGAGCGTTGCCGCTCTCCCCGAAAGAGGGTGCCTCCGCACCCGACCATGTCTGGCCGCACGCGGAACGCCGTCAGGACCGTGACGACGCGGGCCTTGAACGGCCCTCACCCCTTGGCACGCGGGCGGGAATAGGGTGGGTCTCTCACCCCTGCCAGCCCGAATCCGCCGTTGGCCACGACAATCGCCCAGGTGTGGGAGAAACGCAACATTTATGACTTGGTAACCTTAATCAAACCTTACGCTCTCGCGACACGGCCATTCGGCATACGGTCTGCTGAACCGAATCAGCTGAGCCGGTCACCGTCCCGTTTCGGGACGGCGACCGGCGGCCCCTGGACCGCCCGATCACACGTTCCGTGCCAGACCGAGACGCCATGAAGCACCCGACCAGCCGCATGCTCCACGCCTACTGGAACGGCCTGCGCGGCGCCCGCGCTGCACCGGAGCGGGGCGAGATCGAGCCCGGAGAGATCCGCCACGTCCTGGCCGACAGCCTGATTCTCGAGATCGACGCGCCCCGGCACGCCGCGACGGTGCGGCTCGCCGGCACCCGGCTCTGCGCGCTGTTCGGGGCTGAGCTACGCGGCCACTCCTTCGCGGGCCTGTGGGGCGAGGCGCCGGCCGCCGATCCGTGGCGGCTCGTCGAGGTGGTGATCCAGGACACCACCGGCGTGGTGGTCGGCCTCGTCGGGGTGACGGAGGCCGGGGAGACGATCGACCTCGAATTGCTGCTCCTGCCCCTGCGCCACCGCGGCAAGACCCAGGCCCGGGTGATCGGCTCGCTCTCGCCGGCGGTGATCCCGACCTGGCTGGGCCTGCGCCCGATCGTGGCCCTGCGCACCGTGTCCCTGCGGATCCTGACGCCCGAGGCCAACGCGGCCCCCGCCCCCCTGGCGGCGCCGCCGCCGGCGGCCAACGACGAGCCGGGCCTCGAGCGCCGCAAGCGCTTCGTGG
>JAEWKL010000378.1 GCA_023386115.1 Pseudomonadota bacterium | reverse complement strand
GGCCTGGACGGCGCGCATCCCGGGCCTCGCCCCGGGCGGCGAGACCGTCGCCCGGCGCGTGGCGCGGCTGCGTCGCCGCGGCGCACGGATCCATGCGGTCTACAGCGAGGGCGATCGGGGTTTCGCCGCGCTCGCCGCCAATCTCGGCACGTCGCCCGAGACCATCGCACGCAAGCTCGGCTCTCCGGTCACCATCCTGAACGGGGTGGATCACAACCTGAGCAAGGCCGCTGACCAGGAGCGGCTCTTCGCGATCGTGAGGGACGCCGTCGAGGACGCGCGGCGCACCCGGAGCCCGGAGAACGAAGCCGGCCAGGCGAACCGGGGGCGCGAGGTCCCGGATCCGTCGGACTCCCAGCCGGCCTCCGTGGCGGCGGTGCGGGCATGAACGGGATCGGCCGACAGAATTTTCCGACGACGTGGATTCCGGTTCGTCGACGACAATGCGGCACAATCAACGACCGAGAGCAGGGTCCGATGGCAGCGCAATCGGACCCTGCTCTCGCCGGCGGGCGGCACGCCCCACGCGCGACCCTCGTCGTGACGGCGAAGCCGGGGGCACGCTGCGGCGTCTCCGACTACACGGAGAAGCTCCGGACGATCATCGGCGAGCGCGGCCTCGACGTCCGGGTGGAGCGCCTGCCGACCTGGTCCTTCCGGGGATTGCTGCGCGTCTGGCGGCAGGGTGTCGGCCACCGGCGCTCGGTCGTGCACGTGCAGTACCCATCGATGAACCTCGGCAAGTCGCCGGCCGTGGCCCTCGCCCCGGTCCTGATCGGCGGCGACCGCCTCTACCTGACCCTGCACGAATTCACGATCTTCAACCGGGTCAGGAAATGCTATTTCCTGACCTACGCGCTGTCGCGGGCCACGGTGATCTTCTCGAACGAGTTCGAGCGGCGCGCCTTCGAGGCGTTCTTCCCGGTTCGCCGCTGCCGCACGCGGGTGGTGCCGATCGGCTCGAACATCACCGTCGGCCGGCCCGGGGTCCCGTCGGAGGCGCGCGAGCCGACGCTCGTCTATTTCGGCCAGATCGGCCCGGACAAGGGCCTGGACGTGGTCCTGGCGGTGTCGGAACGGCTTCGCGCCGAGGGCGAGAGGATCGCCATCGCGGTCATCGGTTCGCCGTCCGGTCCCGATTGCCCGGTCTTCCGGGACGTGGCCGCGCAGGCCGACCGGCTCGGCCTCCGGCTGGTCCTCAATGCCGAACCGGAGCAGGTGTCGGACGAGCTGTCCCGGGCACGCGTCGCCCTCCTGCCATTCCCCGACGGCGTGAGCGAGAAGCGTGGATCGGCCCTGGCGTGCCTTGAGCACGGCGTGGCGGTCGTCACCACGCATTCGGCCAAGACACCGGACTGGCTCAGGGCCTCGACGGTGCCCCACGTCTCGATCGAGGCGACGGTGACCGCCATCCGCAGCCTGATCTCGGCGGAAGGACACCGGGCCGCCGTCGGCAACCGTGATCCGGAGGCCCTGCGGGCGCGAAGCTGGCCGAGCATCGCGGAGCGGCACCTCGCGCTGTACGGCCTGGAGTGAGGGCCGGCGTAAGCGGCGCACGGCCCCGGGCATCGTGAGGGGCGCCGGGTCTTCCAGCAGGGGCTGCCACACCTCGATCCCGGACAGGACTTCGCGTCCCGGCAGCCGGGAGACGTCGCAGGTCGGCGCCGGGCAGCGCATGGCGATCACCGGGACCGGGCGACGGCGAGGCGCCCCCCCCTCATCGCCGCCGCTTCATCCCGCGCGGGAGAGGGCGGCCTCGCCGGCGGCATCCGCGCGATGCAGGAAATCCGGGATCGCCTCCCCGAACACCCGGTCCGCCGCCGCCCGGTCGTCCGCCGCGACCGCCGCCGCGAGGCGGTCGAGCCAGGCGGCGAGCTGGGCGCGGTCGGCGAAGACGGGTTTCGCCGCCATCACGCCGTCGATGCCGGCGAGGTTCACCATCGGCTCGTCGCGGGCAAAGAGAATCTCGTTCAGGCGCTCGCCCGGGCGGGCGCCGGTGACGACCACGTCGATATCCTCGCCGGGCTCGAAGCCGGCCAGGCGGATCATCCGCTCGGCGAGGTCGCGGATGCGCACCGGCTGGCCCATCTTGAGCACGTAGACGGCGGCGCGCTGGTCGCCGGCCTCCGGATCGCGGGCCTCGCGGTCGGCATGGGAGGCGGCGGTGAGCACGAGGTCGGCGGCCTCGCGCACCGTCATGAAGTAGCGCACCATGTCGGGATGGGTGAGCGTGACGGGACCGCCTCGGGCGATCTGGGCCTTGAAGACCGGCACGACCGAACCGACCGAGCCCAGCACGTTGCCGAAGCGCACCGCGACGAGACGGGTCTCGTCGGCCTCCCGGCCGGCATCGAGGGCCTGGGCGTACATCTCGGCGAAGCGCTTGGTGACGCCGAGCTGCGACACCGGCTCGATCGCCTTGTCGGTCGAGATCATGACGAGCGCCTTGGCGCCGGCCGCCAGCGTCGCGTCCGCGACGTTGACCGAGCCGAAGACGTTGGTCTTGATGCCCTCGCTCCAGTCCCGCTCCAGGTAGGGCACCTGCTTCAGCGCCGCGGCGTGGAAGACGTAGTCGGGCCGGAAGTCCTTGAGCACCCGGAACAGGCGGTCGCGGTCGCGGATGTCGGCGATCACGCCGCTCACGCCTTCGTGGCCGGAGAGCCCGGGGCGGCTCAAGACCCCGTGCAGGGCGGGCTCGGAACTCTCCAGCACCAGGACGGCGCTCGCCCCGAAGGCGACTGCCCGGGCGCAGATCTCCGAGCCGATCGAGCCGCCGCCGCCGGTGACGACGACCCGCTGCCCGGTCAGGAAATGCTCGAGCCGCGGCCGGTCGATGGCCACCGTCGGGCGCAGGAGCAGGTCCTCGATCTCGATCGGGGCAAGCTCCGCCCCCCGTCCCGCGTCGCCGAGGCTCGTCACCCGGGCGAGCGGCAAGCCGAGGC
>JAEWKL010000351.1 GCA_023386115.1 Pseudomonadota bacterium | reverse complement strand
ACCGACGCGGGCGTGAAGCGCGCGCTCCAGGAGGCCCGGGCCGCGGCTCTGCTGGCGAAATCCGGCGCCCCCGAGATCGAGCGCCTGTCGGCCGTCGACACCATCCAGGCCCGGGGCGATTCGGAGGCGCTCGCGATCCTGCGCGGCCTGTCGGGCGATTCCGTCCAGAGCGTGCGCGACGCCGCCGCCCGCGGCGTCTCAGGCATCGAGACCCGCCAGGCCCTGATGGCGAACGTGCAGAACGCCTGGTACGGCATCTCCCTCGGCTCGGTTCTGCTGCTCGCCGCCATCGGGCTTGCCATCACCTTCGGGGTGATGGGCATCATCAACATGGCCCACGGCGAGATGGTGATGCTCGGCGCCTACACCACCTACCTGGTGCAGGAGCTGATCCGCCAGAAGGCCCCGGGCCTGTTCGACTGGTCGCTGCCGATCGCGATCCCGCTCGCCTTCCTCACCGCCGGTGCGGTCGGCATCCTGATCGAGCGCAGCGTCATCCGCCACCTCTACGGCCGGCCGCTCGAGACCCTGCTCGCCACCTGGGGCATCAGCCTGATCCTGCAGCAGGCGGTGCGCTCGGTATTCGGCCCGACCAACCGCGAGGTCGGCGCCCCGTCCTACATGTCGGGCGCCTTCGACCTGTTCGGTCTCTCGATCACCTGGGGCCGCCTCTGGATCGTGGTGTTCGCGATGGCCGTCTTCGTCGCCCTCAACCTGATCCTGAAGGCGACCTCGTTCGGCCTGAAGACCCGCGCCGTCACCCAGAACCGCCGCATGGCCGCCGCCATGGGCATCCGCACGCCCTGGATCGACGCCTTCACCTTCGGCCTCGGATCGGGCATCGCCGGCGTCGCCGGGGTGGCCCTGTCGCAGATCGACAACGTCTCGCCCAATCTCGGCCAGGGCTACATCATCGACTCGTTCCTGGTCGTGGTCTTCGGCGGCGTCGGCAATCTCTGGGGCACGCTGGTCGCCGCGCTGACCCTCGGCGTCGCCAACAAGTTCCTCGAGCCCTATGCGGGCGCGGTGCTCGGAAAGATCCTGCTCCTCGTGTTCATCATCCTGTTCATCCAGAAGCGGCCGCGCGGCCTGTTCGCGCTCAAGGGCCGGGCGGTGGAGGCCTGACCATGCTGCTCTCCCGCATCGACAAGCTCGGCTGGATCTTTCTCGGCGTGATCGCGGCGGCCTGCCTCGTGGTGCCGGCCCTCAACCTCCTCACCGCGCCCGGCTCAGGCCTCCACGTGCCGACCTACGCCGTCTCGCTGATGGGCAAGTACCTCGCCTACGCGATCCTGGCGCTCAGCCTCGACCTCGTCTGGGGCTATTGCGGCATCCTCTCGCTCGGCCACGGCGCGTTCTTCGCGCTCGGCGGCTACGCGATGGGCATGTACCTGATGCGCCAGATCGGGCCGCGCGGCGTCTACGGCAATCCCGTTTTGCCCGACTTCATGGTGTTCCTGAACTACAAGGAACTGCCCTGGTACTGGCACGGCTTCGATTGGTTTCCCTTCGCGGCCGTGATGGTGCTGCTGGTGCCCGGCCTCCTCGCCTTCGTGTTCGGCTGGCTCGCCTTCCGGTCGCGGGTGACGGGCGTCTACCTGTCGATCATCACCCAGGCGATGACCTTCGCGCTGATGCTCGCCTTCTTCCGCAACGACATGGGTCTCGGCGGCAACAACGGCCTCACCGACTTCAAGGACATCCTCGGCTTCAACGTGCAGGCACAAGGGACCCGCGTGGTCCTGTTCGTCCTGACGGCCGTGGCGCTGGGGCTCGCCTACCTCGTCGCCCGTTTCATGACGACCTCGGCCTTCGGCAAGGTGCTGATCGCGATCCGCGACGCGGAATCGCGCACCCGCTTCCTCGGCTACCGCACGGCGCACTACAAGGTGCTGGCCTTCACGGTCTCGGCCATGATGGCGGGCGTGGCGGGCGCCCTCTACGTGCCGCAGGTCGGCATCATCAACCCGTCCGAGTTCGCCCCCGCCAACTCGATCGAGGCGGTGATCTGGGTCGCGGTCGGCGGCCGCGGGACGCTGGTCGGGGCGGCGCTCGGCGCGGTGCTGGTCAACTACGCCAAGACCCTGCTCACCGGCGCGCTGCCGGATGCCTGGCTGTTCGCGCTCGGCGCCCTCTTCGTCGTCGTCACCCTGTTCCTGCCCAAGGGCATCCTCGGCAGCCTGACCGAGCGCCTGGGCGCCCGCCGCGCCAAGCTGCGCACGGACATCCCCCCCGCACTCGCCGAGGAGGGCCGCGGATCATGAGCGCGGCGATCGCCCTGCCCACCGCCGACCCGGTTCACGAGAAGCGCCTCACCCAGGCCCTGCTCTATGTCGACGACATCAAGGTCACGTTCGACGGCTACCGGGCCCTGCGCGGCCTGTCCCTGACCCTGATGCCCGGCGAGATGCGGGCGATCATCGGTCCGAACGGCGCCGGCAAGACCACGATGATGGATTGCATCACCGGCAAGACCCGGCCCGATACCGGCCAGGTGATCTATGACGGCATGCACGACCTGACCCGCATGGACGAGGCGGCGATCGCCGAACTCGGCATCGGCCGCAAGTTCCAGAAGCCGACGGTGTTCGAGAGCCAGTCCGTCGCCGACAACATCCTGCTGGCGCTGAAAGGCCCCCGGGCCGCGACCGCCTCGCTGTTCGGCTGGCGCAACCGGGTCGAGCGGGCGCAGATCGACGCCATCCTGGAGACGGTGGGGCTGATCGCCCACCGGGCGCGGCCGGCCGCCGACCTCTCGCACGGCCAGAAGCAGTGGCTCGAGATCGGGATGCTGCTCGCGCAGGACCCCAAGCTCCTCCTCGTCGACGAGCCGGTTGCCGGCATGACCGACGCCGAGACCGAGGCGACCGCGACGCTCTTGCGCCGCATCGCCCGGGACCACGCGGTGATCGTGGTCGAGCACGACATGCATTTCGTGCGGGCGCTCCAATGCCGCGTCACCTGCCTGCACGAGGGCGCGGTGCTGGCCGAGGGCTCGATTGATTCCGTCTCGGCCGACCCGCGGGTGGTCGAGGTCTATCTCGGCCGCTGAGGATTTTTGTCTGCCATGCTCTCCGTCGAGACCATCGATCTCCATTACGGCGCGGCGCAGGCCCTGCGCGGCGTCTCGCTCCAGGCTGAAGCAGGCAAGGTGACGGCCGTGCTCGGCCGCAACGGCGTCGGCAAGACCTCGCTGATGCGGGCCATCGTCGGCCAGCAGCCGGTGTCGAAGGGCGCGGTCACGCTCGACGGCCGCGACATCAGCCGCCTCGCCCCCTACGACCGCGCCCGCCAGGGCATCGCCTTCGTGCCGCAGGGCCGCGAGATCTTCCCGCTGCTGACCGTCAAGGAGAACCTGGAGACCGGCTTCGCGCCGTTGAAGCGCCGCGACCGCTACGTGCCCGCTGAGATCTACGACCTCTTCCCGGTTCTGAAGGACATGCTGGGCCGGCGCGGCGGCGACCTCTCGGGCGGCCAGCAGCAGCAGCTCGCCATCGGCCGTGCCCTGGTGACCCGCCCCCGCGTCCTCGTCCTCGACGAACCGACCGAGGGCATCCAGCCCTCGATCATCAAGGATATCGGCCGGGCGATCGACTACCTGCGAGGCAAGGGCGACATGGCGATCGTGCTGGTCGAGCAGTATTTCGAGTGGGCTCGCGACCTCTGCGACACCTACGCGGTGATGGATCGCGGCCAGGTGGTCGAGGCGGGGCCGCGCTCCGGCATGGTCGAGGCCCAGGTGCGGCGCTGGTTGTCGGTGTGAGGCTCAGGTCGCCTGCCCGTCGGGCCGGGGCCCCCCCCCCGCGGCGGGATGCGATCGCGACCTGACCAAGCCCGAGAACCCCGCCCGGGCGTTGCGGACGCGCCGGTCAGGCCGTCCCCTCCGCCGGCCCGCCCATCATCCCGGCCTCCTCCAGCGAGAATTCCCCTTCCGGCCAATCGGACCACACGACGTCGCGGTAGATCGGCAGGCAGACACCGATCCTCCTGTATTCCGCGATCCGGTTGCGCACCGTGCGGACCGAGATGCCGAGCATCTTGGCGGCGTGGGTGCGATTGCCGCGGCAACGGATGAGCGTCTCGATGACGAGCTTGCGCTCGGCCTCCGCGAGGGTGGTCGCTGGCGCCATGCTGCTTTCCTCCTGGTGACGAGGGCCCCCGGGCGTATTTGTTCTTGCGACTGGGAAATGCTGGGCAATCGGAGTTAACAAGTCGTTAATGCCGCGATCGACAGGGGTCCAGGCGGCCCTGTGCTTGCAACACATCATGACAATGGGCAGGAAATACAGTCGCCATTGAATGGATGAGCCGGAGTTGTCGCCAGGAGGAATGGCGCACGGGCTGGGCATTCGACGGCGGCCGGCCGGCGTTATGGAATGCTGTGCAGCCGGACGCCCAGGATCAGGCAGGCTCAAGTCCCGGTGTCATCACTCGCGCGGGCCGTCGAAACCGGCACGCGGGCCGGCGGCGGGCGCCGATCCGGCGCCGAGGGATGACGACGGCGCCCGCTCCTCGCCGTCTCATCTCAGGCACACCCGCCCGGAATCTTGGGCTGCGGAAGGCCAGGAAAATTTTCGCCCGGCGCCTACGCGACCAGCCCCGGATCGATCACCCGCGGGCTCTCGAGCCAATGCGGCACCGGCAGGTCGCGGGCACGCAGGAAGCCGGGATCGAACAGCTTCGAGGCGTAGCGGGTGCCGTAATCGCACAGGATCGTCACGATGGTGTGGCCGGGGCCGAGATGGCGGGCGAGCCGGATCGCCCCCGCGACGTTGATGCCCGACGAGCCGCCGAGGCACAGCCCCTCCTCCTCCAGGAGCCCGAAGACCAGCGGCAGCGCCTCCGTGTCGGGAATGGCGTAGGAGACGTCCGGCCTGAACCCCTCCAGGTTGCCGGTGATCCGGCCCTGGCCGATGCCCTCGGTGATCGAGTTGCCCGCGGCCTTGAGCTCGCCGGTGGCGTAGAAGGGATGGAGCGCCGAGCCCTCGGGATCGGCGAGCCCGATCGTCACCCCCGGATTGCGGGCGCGGAGCGCCGCGGCGGTGCCGGCGAGCGTGCCGCCGGTGCCGGCCGCGCAGATGAAGCCGTCGACCTTGCCCCCGGTCGCCTCCCAGATCTCCGGGCCGGTCGTGGCGATATGGGCGTCGCGGTTGGCGGGGTTGTCGAACTGGTCGGCGAAGAAGGCGCCGCCGGGCTCGGTGCCGGCCAGGCGCTCGGCGAGGCGGCGGGCCACCTTCACGTAGTTGTTCGGGTTGGCGAAGGGCACCGCCGGCACCTCGACCAGGTCGGCCCCGGCCAGCCGCAGGGCCTGCTTCTTCTCCGCCGACTGTGTCTCGGGGATCACGATGACGGTGCGGTAGCCCCGCGCCGCGCCGACCAGGGCGAGCCCGATGCCGGTATTGCCCGCCGTGCCCTCCACGACGGTGCCGCCCGGCCGCAAGGTGCCGGCGCGCTCCGCGGCCTCGACCATGAACAGGGCGGCGCGGTCCTTCACCGACTGGCCGGGATTCATGAACTCGGCCTTGCCCAGGATGGTGCAGCCGGTCTCCTCCGAGGCGCGCTTGAGGCGGATCAAGGGCGTGCCGCCGATCGCGGCGAGGATGTCGGAGCGGATCATCGCGAAGTCATTCGGTGCGGGGCGGGCGGGATGCCCGCCAAGGTGAGCGGTGATGCCGCGAATCCAGGAAACCGGCAAGGCGGGGCGATCTGGAATGCCTCCAGGCCGCGTTGACGAGGCCAGTCGGAAATGTCAGCCTTCCTGACTTAATCAGCGTGGTCCCGAGAGGCCGGAGGAACCGGCCCCCACCGCGCCCCAGGAGGAGGAACACGCGATGGGCCCAGAGAAGACCTCCCCGTCCCTTCGGCCGGTCAGCCTCGACGACAAGTACGACCTCTCCCGCGACCAGGTCTTCGTCACCGGCACCCAGGCGGTGATCCGGATGCTGCTGATGCAGCAGGCCCGCGACCGGGCGGCGGGGCTCAACACCGCGGGCTTCGTCTCCGGCTATCGCGGCTCGCCGATCGGCGGGCTCGACCAGAACCTGGTGCGCGCCAAGACGGTGCTGGATCAGGCCGGCATCGTGTTCCAGCCCGGCCTCAACGAGGAGCTGGCCGCCACCGCGATCTGGGGGGCGCAGCAGGCCGAGATGCGGGGCGAGGGCCGGTACGACGGCGTGTTCGGCCTCTGGTACGGCAAGGGCCCGGGCGTCGACCGCTCCGGCGACGTCTTTCGCCACGCCAACATGGCCGGCACCTCGCGCCACGGCGGCGTGCTGGCGCTGATGGGCGACGACCACACGGCGGAATCCTCCACCGTCGCGCATCAGTCGGAATTCCACTTCGTCGACGTCATGTCGCCGATCCTGAACCCGGCCGGGGTGCAGGAGATCCTCGATTACGGCCTCTACGGCTACGCGATGAGCCGCTATTGCGGCACCTGGGTCGCCTTCAAGTGCGTGAAGGAGAACATCGAATCGACCGCGAGCGTCGACGCCCGCCTCGACCGGGTGAAGATCGTGCTGCCCGACGATTTCCTGATGCCGCCGGGCGGGCTCAACATCCGCACGCCGGACGGCATCCTGGAGCAGGAGGCCCGCCTCCAGGACTTCAAGCGCGACGCGATGCTGGCCTTCGTGCGCGCCAACAACCTCAACCGGATCGTCCTGTCGGGCGGACGCCAGCCGAAGATCGGGATCATCACCGTCGGCAAGTCCTATCTCGACGTGCGCCAGGCCATGGACGACCTCGGCCTCGACGAGGTCAAGGCCAACGACATGGGCCTGCGGCTCTACAAGGTCGCCTGCCCCTGGCCGCTGTCGCGCCGGGAACTCGCGGATTTCGCGGCCGGCCTCGACCTCGTCATGGTAGTGGAGGAGAAGCGCTCGCTGATCGAGGTGCAGTTGCGCGAGGAGCTGTACGGCTCAGGCCATCAGCCCGTCTGCATCGGCAAGCGCGACGAACAGGGGAACTGGCTCTTCCCCGTGAAGGGCGCGCTCGACCCCAACGACATCGCGGTGGCTTTGGGCGAGCGCCTGCTGCGCTACCATCGCAACGACGACCTCGCGGGACGCGTCGCCCGCCTCAAGGGCGCGCAGGAGCGGCTGGCCGCGACCGCCGACATCGCGGCGCGGATCCCGCATTTCTGCGCCGGCTGCCCGCACAATTCCTCGACCAAGGTGCCTGAGGGCATGCGGGCCTATGCGGGCATCGGCTGCCACTACATGGCGCAGTGGATGGACCGCAGCACCGACGGCTTCACCCAGATGGGTGGCGAGGGTGCGAACTGGATCGGCGAGAACGCCTTCTCGAAGCGCGGCCACGTCTTCCAGAATCTCGGCGACGGCACCTACAACCATTCGGGCTCGCTGGCGCTCCGCTGGGCGGTCGATACCGGCACCACCATCACCTACAAGATCCTGTTCAACGACGCCGTCGCGATGACCGGCGGCCAGCCGCACGAGGGCGGGCTCACCGTCGACCGCATCGCCGCACAGGTGCGGGCCGAGGGCGTCGAGCGCATCGCCCTCGTCACCGACGAGCCGGACAAGTATCCCTCGACGGTCGCTTGGCCGCACGGGCTCACGATCCACCACCGCGACGAGCTGGATGCGGTGCAGCGGGAGCTGGCCGCCGTGCCGGGCGTCTCGGTGATGATCTACGACCAGACCTGCGCCTCCGAGAAGCGCCGCCGGCGCAAGCGCAACGCCTATCCCGATCCCGACAAAAGGGTGATCATCAACGAGCTGGTCTGCGAGGGCTGCGGCGATTGCTCGGTGCAGTCGAACTGCGTTGCGGTGCAGCCGGTCGAGACCGAGTTCGGCCGCAAGCGCCGCATCGACCAGTCGGGCTGCAACAAGGACTTTTCCTGCGTGAAGGGTTTTTGCCCGTCCTTCGTGACGGCGCACGGCGCCAAGCCTCGCAGCAAGCCGGTCGGCGTCCCGGTCGCGGCGAGCAGCGAGGCGCCGGATGCCGGCCTGCCCGAGCCGACGATCCCCGAGATCGCCGGCACCTACAACCTGATCGTCACCGGGGTCGGCGGCACCGGCGTGGTGACGATCGGGGCGATCCTCGGCATGGCGGCCCATCTCGAGGGCAAGGGCCTCGGCATGATCGACATGGCCGGCCTCGCCCAGAAGGGCGGCGCGGTGTTCAGCCACGTGCGGCTGGCCAATCGCCAGGACGACATCCACGCCATCCGGGTCGGGGCGGGCGCCGCCGACCTGGTCCTCGGCTGCGACCTCGTGGTCAGCGGCAACCGCAAGGTGCTGTCGGCGATCACGAAGGGCCGCACCCATCTCGTCGTCAACACCGCCGAGGTGATGCCGGGCGAGTTCACCCGCCGGCCCGACTTCTCCCTGCCGGCCGAGCGGATCAAGCGGGCGATCCGCGAGGCCGCCGGAGCGGCATGCGCCGACTTCACCGACGCCACGAGCCTCGCGGTCTCGGTCCTCGGCAATGCGCTCGCGGCCAACATGTTCATGCTGGGCTATGCCTGGCAGCGCGGGCGCGTCCCGCTCTCGCGGGCGGCCCTTCTGAAGGCGATCGAGCTCAACCGCGAGGCGGTGGCGATGAACCTCGCGGCCTTCGCCTGGGGACGGCGCGCCGCGGCCGCACCGGAGACGATGCGGGCAGTCGAGGCCCCGGCCCCGGACCTGGCGCCGGATCTCGACGGCGTGATCGCCAAGCGCGTCGCCTTCCTCACCGCCTACCAGGATGCGGCCTACGCGGCGCGCTACGCGGGTGCCGTGGCAGCCCTGCGGGCCAGGGAGGCGGCGGTCGTCCCCGGCCAGTCGTCGCTGACCGAGTCCGCCGCCCGCTCGCTCTTCCGCCTCATGGCCTACAAGGACGAGTACGAGGTCGCCCGGCTCTACACCGATGGCAGCTTCCAGGCGCAGGTGGCACGCACCTTCGAGGGCGAGACTCTTCGCTACGAGTTCCACCTCGCGCCGCCGCTGCTGGCCCGCCGCGATCCGGCGACCGGCCGGCCGCGCAAGATGACCTTCGGGCCCTGGATGATGACGGCGTTCGGGGTTCTCGCCCGGATGAAGGCCTTGCGCGGCACGGCCTTCGACCCGTTCGGCTACACGCAGGAGCGGCGCGAGGAGCGGCGCCTCGTGCGGGACTTCGAGGCTAGGCTGGCCGAGATCGCCCGTGATCTCACGCCGGCGAACCACGCCGCCGCGGTCGGCCTCGCCGGCCTGCCCCAGCGCATCCGCGGCTACGGCCCGGTGAAGGCGAAGAACCTCGCGGCGGTGCGGGCGGAGGAGGCGGCGCTGCTCGCGCGGTTCCGCAGCCCGGAGGCAGCGATGGCGACGGCGGCGGAGTGAGAGCGGCTTCCCCGTCAAGGCCTCTTCCGAGCGCACAGGCCCCTCCGGAGAAAGAACGGCGCGAGTTCCTCCTCCCCCGCGGGCGGGGAGAGGGCTGCAAGGGATCGAAGATCCCACCCCCTTGCCGGTTCAGCAGCGAGCCCGCGCAGCGAACCGCAGGTTTAGCCGCGAGGGTGAGGAGGTATTTCCGGAGGAGCCTTATCCGGAGACCCCCCTCACCCTCGCTCCGGCTCCGCCTACGCTCGCCGTGTAACCTGGACAGTGACCCGGCCCTCTCCCGCCCGCGGGGAGAGGAGGAACCCAGGCCTTTGTTCAGTCACGTGTGTGCCGGG
>JAEWKL010000200.1 GCA_023386115.1 Pseudomonadota bacterium | reverse complement strand
CATCAGGGCGATGGTGGCGCAGAAGGCCGCCGAGCAGGCCGAGGTCAAGCGCCTGGCCGATGCGGCGGCGGCGGCCGAGCGCAAGCGGACGATGGCGGAGCTGGCCGACGGGTTCGAGCGCGCCGTCGGCGGGATCGTCGGCAGGGTCTCATCGTCGGCCACTGAGCTGCAGGCCACGGCCGGCACGATGACCGCCACGGCGACCGAGACGGCGTCGCAATCCACCACGGTCGCGGCGGCGGCCGAGGAGGCCGCCGCCAATGTCGGCACGGTGGCGGCGGCTGCCGAGGAGCTGGGAGCGTCGGTCCAGGAGATCGGCCGGCAGGTGCAGGGCTCGGCCAGCCTCGCCCAGGCGGCGGTCGGCGAGGCGGACAAGACCGGCCAGCTCGTCCAGGCCCTGCGTCAGACCTCCGCCCGGGTCGGCGACATGGTGGGCCTGATCTCCACCATCGCCAGCCAGACCAACCTGCTCGCGCTCAACGCCACGATCGAGGCCGCGCGGGCCGGCGAGGCGGGACGCGGCTTCGCGGTGGTGGCGGCCGAGGTCAAGCAGCTTGCCTCCCAGACCGCCCGGGCGACCGAGGAGATCGCCGGCCAGATCGGCGAGATACAGGGCGTGACCGATCAGGCCGTGGCGGCGATCGACGCGATCACGGGCCGGATCCGCGAGATCAGCTCCGTCACCGTCACGATCGCCTCGGCGGTCGAGGAGCAGGGCGCGGCCACCCAGGAGATCGTCCGGAACGTCAGCCAGGCCGCCACCGGCACGGGTGAGGTCACCGGCAACATCGCGGGCGTCGCACGGGCCTCCGAGGAGACGGGGGCGGCGGCGAGCCAGGTGCTCGCGGCGGCCTCCGCGCTGTCGCGCCAGTCCGCGCACCTCTCGGCCGAGGTCGATCGCTTCCTCGTCACCGTCCGGGCGGCCTGACCAGGAACGCGGACGGACTGCCGGCGGCGGTCCTTCCGCCGCCAGGCCGTCACGGCGTCTTCGCTGCCGTGCCGAGATGCTTGTCGAGGAACCCGGCGATCTCGGAAAAAACCTCGCGGGTCTCCGGCGCGTCCGGATCGAACAGGTACTGGGCGTGGCTCATGCCCTCGAACACCTGGAGCGAGGCCTCGACCCCGGCCTGGCGCAGCTTGCGGTGGGTGCGCACGGTGTTGGAGAGGAACAGGTCGCGGGTGCCGGTGGTCAGGATGGTGGGCGGCAGGCCGCGCAGGTCGCCGTAGATCGGCGAGAGCTGGGGGTCGCGCAGGTCGTGGCCGGCGGCGTAGAGCTTCGCCGCCCGGGTCAGGACGCCGTCATAGGAGACCAGCACGTTGTCCAGCCATTCGTTGGCCTTGTAGCTGTCGCCGGTCTCGGTCAGGTCGGACCAGGGCGTGCCGGGCGCGATGGCGGCCGGGAGCGGCACCCCCTCGCGCTTGGCCCGCAGCATGAGCGCCAGCGCCATGCCGCCGCCGGTCGAGGTGCCGAACACCGCCATGTTCTCGGCCGGCTGAAGGGCGAGCGCCGCCTTCCACACCGCCATGGCGTCGTCCATCGCCGCCGGATAGGGCGCGTCCGGGGGCATGCGGTAATCGAACGAGATCACCGTGAAGCCGCCGAAGGCCGCCATCAGCACCGCCTCGAGGGTCCCGGCCTCGCCCGGGTTGTAGACGTAGCCGCCGCCATGGATGTGGATCAGCAGCCGGTGGCGGTTGCGCTCGGGCACCACCTTCGGGGCGACGATCCAGGCCTTGACGCCGCCGATTATCTCCGGGGTCGAGACCACGCCGAGGCGCTCGCGCAGGGCCGGCAGCGGCGCCGCGGTCTGCGCCGCGAGCTTGGCGACCAGCGCCTTCCACTCCGCCGCGTTGTCCGGATCGGCGTTCCAGGCCGGCGTCTTGTAGGGCGCGGCGATCACCGCCTGGAATTCCGGGCTCACCGTGCCCGGCACCGGGATGCGCCGGCCCGGCACCGCGCGCGGGCCGGGCGCGGCATTGGCGGCGTTCTGGGCCGCTTCGAGGCGGGCGAAATCCGACGCATCGGCGCTCGGAGGGCCTGCCGGCTGCTGCGCGAGGACGGCCAGCGGCAGCGCGACGGCCAGCGGCAGCGCAACGGCCAGGAGCAGGGCGGCGGGGCGGCGCGGGCCGGGCAATGGACGCGATCCTGTCGGCATGGCGCCGCACGATTGGCACGCCCATCCTCATCCGGCAAGATGCGCTTATTCGGCAAGATGGTGCCGCGCCGTCAGGGCAGCCCGCGCCGCAGGGGCGAGGCGTCGTAGCCGTCGAGCAGGTCCTGCGGGTCGCGGTAGATGGCGGTGCAGCCGGCCTCGCTCAACTGCGCCTCCGGGAAGCCGCCGCACAGGACGCCGATCACCGGCAGCCCCGCTTTCACCGCGGCTTGCGCGTCGTAGGGTGAGTCGCCGATCACGATCGCCTGGCCCCGGGGCGGGTGGCCGAGCTTGGCGAGCGCCGCCTCGAAGATGTCCGGGTGCGGCTTCGAGCGCTCGGCCTCGTCGGAATTGGTCGCCACGTCGACGAGGTCGCGGATGCCGGCGATCTCCTGGTAGCGCTCCACCTCCTCGGCCTTGCCGGAGGAGGCGAGCGCCAGGACGTGGCCTTCGGCCTTCAGCCGCTCGAACAGGGCCCGCACGCCCGGAAACGGCTTCACCTCCGGCAGGTATTTCTCCGTGAACAGCCCGGAGCGGAATGTTTCGAGGGCCTCGCCCTCGCGTTCCAGGCGCTCCTTCGGCACGAAGACCGGCATCAGCTGGTCGCCGCCCTTGCCGATCTGGCTGCGGACCTCGTCCGCCGGGACCGTGATCCCGAAGGCCGCGAAGGCCTCCGCCCAGGCCTTGGCGTGCAGGTCGACGCTGTCGAGCAGGGTCCCGTCGATGTCGAAGATCAGGTGGCGGATCATGGCGGGATTCTCCTGTTGCAGCCGAGCACGAAAGCCATGCAAAGCGCCGGGGTTCCGCCTGGGCAAAGCGGCGCGGCTGGCCTTCGGGCGGCGCGACCGTTAGAGGTTCGTCAACGCCGTTCCCCGCCGGCCGGTGGGACGGTCCCTGAAGAACCCGGGAAGTGTCGATGTCCGTCCTGTCCAGAGCCTGCCTCGTCGCGGCCGTGGCCGCGCTCGCGGGCGGCTGCATCAGCAATCCGCTCGGCCAGGTCGGGGGCGTTCTCCCGGCGGGCGATGTCGGCCCGCCGCCCTCCTTGCGCGGCGACGTGAAGCTGCCGGCCCGCAGCAGCGGCGACCTCGCCCAGGCGGCGACCGAGCCGACCCGCCGCCTCAACGTCCCGACCAACTCCCGCGCGAGCGGCGACACCCTGAGCGCTCCGCCCCGGCGCATCCGCCGCGAGGACATCGAGGGCGAGGGCGGTGCCAGCGCCAGCAGCGGCGGCAGCCTGGCGCCCACCATGGGCTCGGGCGGCTCGGTCGGACTCGGCGGCAAGTTCTAAGGGCCGAAGTTCCAAGCGCCAAAGTTCTAGGAGCCGGACGTTCTTAGGAGTCTTGAGGCTCGCGGCTCTCCGCATCGGCCTTGGCGGCCGCCCGGCGGGCCCGGGTCTCCTGCGCCCGCGCGGTCTCGCGCAGGCGCCGCAGGCGCTCCTCCAGGCC
>JAEWKL010000198.1 GCA_023386115.1 Pseudomonadota bacterium | reverse complement strand
CGTCGCCGAGAAGCCCTGGCCGAAGGTGGCCGTGTAGGCGAGCAGGTTGGTGGAGGAGACGTCCGAGCCCAGCGAGGTGCCGATGATCTCGAAGTCGTGGGCGTAGAAGTCGTAGAACGAGGCCGCGCGACCGGCGGTGAGGCCGGCGAACTGGATGAAGGCCTTGTCGACGTTCACGTATTGCTGGGCGCGGCCGAACGTGTCGACGCCGAGCGCCGGGAAGGCGTTGGCGATGCGCTGCTGCGTGCCCGAGTTCAGGTAGGCGCCGGTGCGGGAGGCGAGCTCGAAGCGGACGAAGGCGCGCAGGGTGCCGTAGGCGGTCTGCGTGCGGGCGTCGAGGTTCAGACGGCCGAGGCCGCGGTAACCCATCAGGTCGCCGTTGTTGCCGCCGCGCTGATAGCCCTGCGAGTAGCCGGCCTCGAAGCGGGCGCGGCCGGAGACGCGCAGGCAGGTGTCGGTACCAGGAATGAAGAAGAAGCCGGCCCCATAGGCCGAGCAGACACGAACGTATTCGACCGGCGCCGCCTTCTTGATCGGCAGATCGGCAGCCTGAGCTCCCGCGACTACAGTCAGGCCGGCAGCTGAACCCAGCAGAAGGCTCTTCACGAGCTTCATCGAGACCTCCAAAGTTTCGAGACCCTGGGGGTGAACGACTGTGTCTCGACGATCCTACGGGAGCCGAACCACGCCACTCTTATCCCCTTGCGCCCGGCGCTCCCTGAAAGGATGCCATCCGGGCTGCACCGGGTTGTGCCCGGTGCAGGGGCACCATGTGCGAGGCGCTAACGGCGATCAACTGCCATCCGCGTCCGGGACGGCCAAGTCACCGGCTTTCCGCCGTAATGTTGCACGGACGCCACGAAACCTTACGCGGGTCAGCTAAATCGGAGGGTCTTGCGCGCGAGGACTGAAGATCGCGCGCGTCGCGATGTCGTCGTAAGGACCACGGGGCCGTTCCGCGGCCACGGCCTGGATCCGTCCGGGCCGCTGCGGGGGACTCAGCCCTCCAGCTCCTCGCGCATCATCTCGAGTTCGAGCCAGCGCTCCTCGGCGCTGGCGAGGTCGGACTCGGTCGTCGCCAAAGTGCGGGAGATCGCCTCGAATCGGGCGGGGTCGCGGGCGTAGAGGGTCGGGTCGTCGAGGGCGGCCCTGAGCTTGCCGCGGTTGCCCTCCAGCGCCGCGATCCGGGCCGGCAGCGACTTGAGCTCGTGCTGCTCGTTGAAGCCGAGGCGCCGCTTGGCCGAAGGGCGGCTTGTCGCGGGCTTCGGGGCGTCCTTCGTCGCCCCCTTCGGCGCCACGACCCCGCGCGCCTGCACCCCGGCGCCGCGCTGGGCCACCATGTCGGAATAGCCGCCCGCATAGGCGAGCCAGCGCCCCTCCCCTTCCGAGACCAGCACCGTATCGACCACGCGGTCGAGGAAGTCGCGGTCGTGGCTGACGAGGATCAGGGTGCCGGCATAGTCGCCGAGCATCTCCTGGAGCAGGTCCAGGGTCTCGAGGTCGAGGTCGTTGGTCGGCTCGTCGAGCACCAGCAGGTTGCCGGCCTCGGCGAGCGCGCGGGCCAGGAGCAGCCGGTTGCGCGCGCCGCCGGAGAGCACGCCGACGGGGGTGCGCGCCTGCTCGGGCGAGAACAGGAAGTCCTTCATGTAGCCGACGACGTGGCGGCTCTGGCCGCCGACCTGGACGCTGTCGCTCCCGCCGCCGGTCAGCACGTCCGCGACGGTGCGCTCGGGATCGAGGGCGCTGCGGCGCTGGTCGAGGAGGTTGAGGGTGACGTTGGCGCCGATCTTCACCTCGCCCGAATCGGGTTCGAGGCGGCCGGTGAGCAGGTTGACCAGCGTCGTCTTGCCGGTGCCGTTGGCGCCAACGATGCCGAGGCGGTCGCGGCGGGCGATGCGTAAGCTCAGGTCGCGGACGATCGGGCGGTCGCCGTAGGATTTCGCCACGTCGCGCGCCTCGACCACCAGGGCGCCGGAGGCCTCGGTCTCGGTCACCGTCAGGGTCGCGGCGCCGACCGGGCCGCGATGCTCGCGGGCCCTGCGGCGCAGCTCGTGCAGGCCGGCCAGCCGCTTGACGTTGCGCTTGCGCCGCGCCGTCACGCCGTAGCGCAGCCAATCCTCCTCCGCGGCGATCTTGCGGTCGAGCTTGTGGCGGTCGCGCTCCTCCTCCTCGAACACCTGGTCGCGCCAGGCCTCGAAGGCGGAGAAGCCCTGGTCGAGGCGCCGCGTCGTGCCGCGGTCGAGCCAGATGGTCGCTCGCGACAGGGCTTCGAGGAAGCGCCGGTCGTGGCTGATGAGGACCAGGGCCGAGCGGCTGCCCTTCAGCTCGGCCTCGAGCCACTCGATCGCCGGCAGGTCGAGATGGTTGGTCGGCTCGTCGAGCAGCAGGATGTCGGGCTCGGGCGCCAGCGCCTGGGCGAGGGCCGCACGGCGCGATTCGCCCCCCGACAGCCGGCTCGGATCCTCCTCGCCGGTCAGCCCCAGGCTCTCGAGCAGGTAGCGCGCCCGGTAGAGCTCGTCGCCCGGCCCCATCCCCGCCTCGACGAAGGACAGGGTGGTGGCATGCCCGGAGAAGTCCGGCTCCTGGGCGAGGTAGCGGATGGTGGTGCCAGGCTGGACGAAGCGCACGCCCTTGTCGGGCTCGACCAGCCCGGCGGCGACCTTGAGCAGGGTCGACTTGCCCGAGCCGTTGCGGCCGACGAGGCAGGTGCGGTCGCCGGGGGCGAGCGAGAGGTCGGCCCCGGCGAGCAGCGGCGTGCCGCCGAAGGTGAGCGCGATGCCCTGGAGGGTGAGGAGCGGAGGAGCGGCCATGAGGTGGGGGATTACGGCAGGCTCCGGGGAAAGGCGAGCCCTGCGCCAGGAGACGCAGGGGTTGCCATCGGCGGGACTCCCCAAGCCTTTCTGGGCTCTTACAGTGCGCGTCGTCAGGGCCGTCCCCATCGCGGGCGCCCCGGAGAGGACCGCCCAAAAGGACCGCCGATGAGCTTCGTCAATCCCGACCCCTTCACCACCCGCCCCGAGATCGACGGCACCTTCGGGGTCGTGGCCTCGACGCACTGGATCGCCACCGCGGTCGGCATGGGCGTGCTGGAGCGGGGCGGCAACGCCTTCGATGCGGGGGTCGCCACCGCCTTCGTGCTGCAGGTGGTCGAGCCGCACCTCAACGGGCCGGGCGGCGACGTGCCGGTGATCCTGCATGACGTCCGGGTCGGCCGGCCGGTCGTGGTGTGCGGGCAGGGTCCTGCGCCGCAGGCGGCCACCATCGCGCACCTGCGCGACCATCTCGGCCTCGACCTCGTGCCGGGCACCGGGCTCCTCGCCCCTTGCGTGCCGGGCACCTTCGACGCCTACATGCTGATCCTGCGCGATCACGGCACCTGGCGCCTCGCCGACGTGCTGGAGGCGGCGATTGCTTACGCCCGGGACGGCTTCCCGCTGGTCGAGCGGGTCTCCGCCACCATCGCCACCGTCGAGGGGCTGTTTCGCGAGCACTGGCCGAGCTCGGCTCACGTCTACCTCAAGGAGGGCGGCGTGCCCGCCCCCGGCACGCTGTTCACCAACCCCGTCCTCGCCGAGACCTATGCGCGGATCGTGCGCGAGGCGGCCGGCGGGTCGCGCGAGCAGGAGATCGAGCGCGCCCGCCGGATCTGGTCGCAGGGCTTCGTCGCCGAGGCGATCGACGGGTTCTGCCGCGGCGAGCCGGTCATGGACGTGACGGGCAAGCCGCATCGCGGCCTCCTCACCGGGGCCGACATGGCGGCCTGGCAGGCGAGCGTCGAGGAGCCGATCGGGTACGAGTACGGCCGCTACACCGTGCTGAAGGCCGGGCCCTGGACGCAAGGGCTCGCCACCCTCCAGCAGCTCGCCCTGCTCAAGGGCTTCTCCCTCGACGGCCTCGATCCGGCAGGGCCCGACTTCATCCATCTCCAGGTCGAGTGCGCCAAGCTCGCCTTCGCCGACCGGGACACGTTCTACGGCGATCCCGCCTTCGTGGACGTGCCGGTGGAGACCCTGCTCTCAGATTCCTACAACGACGTGCGCCGCAAGCTCGTCACGGAGACCGCCTCGCTGGAGCAGCGGCCCGGCACGATTCCCGGCTTCGGCAAGGCCCTCGACGCCCGGGTGAGCCACGGCGCCCGCACGGCGGTCGGCAGTTCCGGCGCCGGAGAGCCGACCGTCGGCAAGATCGAGGCGACGGTGCCCCCGGACGATGCCCGTGCGGGCGTCGTGCGGGGCGACACGGTGCATTTCGACATCATCGACCGGCACGGCAACATGATCGCCGCGACGCCGTCCGGCGGCTGGCTGCAATCCTCGCCGGTGATCCCGGCGCTGGGCTTCTGCCTCGGCACGAGGGCGCAGATGTTCGTGCTCGACGAGAGCCATCCGGCGGCCCTCGCCCCGGGCAAGCGGCCGCGCTCGACCCTCTCGCCCACGATGGCGCTCCGCGACGGCGCGCCCTACCTCGCCTGGGGCTCGCCGGGGGGCGACCAGCAGGACCAGTGGATCCCGCAATTCTTCCTGCGCCACGTCCATGCGGGCATGAACCTGCAGGCGGCGATCGACGCGCCGGCCTGGCACACCGAGCACTTCCCGTCGTCGTTCTGGCCGCGCACCGCCCGGCCGGGCGTCGTGGTGGTGGAGAACCGGGTCAGCCCCGACACGATCGCGGAGTTGCGCCGCCGCGGCCACGTCGTCGAGGTCGGGTCCGACTGGTCGGAGGGGCGGCTC
>JAEWKL010000460.1 GCA_023386115.1 Pseudomonadota bacterium | reverse complement strand
GCCATCGGCAGCCCCATCTTGCCGAGGCCCAGGAAGGCGATGCGCGCGGATGACGGGTCGAGGCTCATGATGTCTTCATCCGATCCGGTCTTGCCCTCGCTGCGCAGCGGGTCACGTCTTGTCGGAGAGGGCGCCCTCGGCCTTGAGGACCTCGTGCGCGGCCTTGAAGGCTTCGAGGCCGGACGGGATGCCGCAATAGACGGTGGCGTGAAGCAGGATCTCCTTGATCTCCTCGACGCTCACGCCGTTGGCCAGCGCCCCCTTGACGTGCAGCTTGAGTTCCGCGGGTTTCGACAGCGCCGTCAGCATCGCGAGGTTGAGCATCGAGCGCGTCTTGCGGTCGAGCCCGTCCCGCGTCCAGGCGTAGCCCCAGCACCACTCCGTGGTGATCCGCTGGAACGCCATCATGAAGTCGTCGGCCTTGGCGAGGCTGCCGTCGACGTAGTCCGCCCCGAGCACCGCGCGGCGGACCTCGAGTCCCTTCTCGAACTGCTCGCTCTCCGCCATCGTGACCTCCCTGATGCGTCTGTTTCCCGGAACGGTATCAGGCAACCGGACGGAGATCGACCGGGGCCGGCCGCGAAATCGGTCGGCCGCGACCAGGATGGTGCCGTCCGCGGCGATGCGGGTGACCGGCCCCGCTTCGGGATGAGACGACGAGATGCGACGAGAACCGAGATCATGAACCCGCTCCGCCGCATGCTGCCTTCCAACCACGCCCTGTTCGTGTTCGAGGCGGTGGCGCGCAACACCAGCTTCACCCGGGCCGCGGCCGAGCTGAACGTGACCCAGCCCGCTATCAGCAAAGCCATGGCGCAGCTCGAGCGGCATCTCGGCGTGCGCCTGCTCGACCGCACCAGCGAGGGCATCGCGCTGACCGAGGACGGGGCGATCCTGTACCGGCGGGTGGCCGACGGGTTCCGGGGCATCGAGGCGGCCTTGCGCGAAATCGACATCCGCCGCACCGGCATCGACACGGTCACGCTCTCCCTGTCCTCGGCCTTCACCACCCACTGGCTGATGCCGCGCATCAACACCCTGCAGGAGGCGTTTCCGTCGGTCGATTTCCGCTTCCAGCTCATCCCGGGGGCCCTCGCCGGCCCGGTCGACGACGTCGATCTCGGGATGCGCTTCGTCGAGGGGCCGGACCTCGACCACGAGGCGCTGTTCCTGATGAACGAGGTGATGCTGCCGGTCTGCAGTCCGGCCTATCGCGCCGGCCGGCAGGCCGACCCCGAGAGCCGGACCACCTTCGTCAACCTCACGGCCACCTCGCCGATGTGGACCGGCGGGGTCGATCCCGGGCCGGACTGGAACAGCTCGCGCGCCTCCCTCAACTTCTCCGATTATGCGGTGGTGCTGCAGGCCGCCCTTCTCGGCCAGGGCGTCGCGCTCGGCTGGATGAGCGTGGTCTCGCACTGGCTCGCCACCGGCGACCTCGTGCCGGCCGCCGGCCGCCTCACCCGCACGGCGCGGATGTGCCAGCTCATCCACCTGCGCTCGCGGCCCCTGCGCCGCTCCGTCGCTGCCGTGCGCGACTGGCTCGTCGCCGAGATGCAGGCCGACGTCGCGCGGGTCGACCGGCTCTATCCGGAGCTCGGTCTGATGCGGGCCTGCTTCGAGACCTCATAACTGGTGGTTATGCCCGTGCGGATTTTTTCGACATTGAACCGCGGCGCCGCTTTTGTGAGCTTTTACCCGGTCGATGGCACCGGACGCGAAGGCGGCATCCCACGATGGCGGCAGCGGGATCGAACTCGGGCGTGAATGGCGGGCCGCTCTCCGGCGGCAGCATCGGGGTGTCGATCCGCAACGCGACCCGGCGCTACGGCGCCTTCACGGCCCTCGACGACGTCTCACTCGACGTGGCGCCGGGCGAATTCCTCTCCCTGCTCGGCCCCTCCGGCTCCGGCAAGACCACTTTGCTCGGCATCCTCGGCGGCTTCACCGTGCCATCCTCCGGCAGCGTGCATTTCGGCGGGGTCGACGTCACCTTCGTGCCGCCGCACAAGCGCGGCATCGGGGTGGTGTTCCAGAACTACGCCCTGTTCCCGCATCTCAGCGTCGCCGAGAACGTCGCCTTCCCGCTGCGGGCGCGGCGCGAGCCGAAGGCGACCTGGGGCCGGCGCGTCGCCGACGCCCTGGCGATGGTGGAGCTCGCCGGCTACGAGGCGCGGGCGATCTCGCAGCTCTCCGGCGGCCAGCGCCAGCGCGTGGCGCTCGCCCGCGCCATCGTCTTCCGGCCGCGGCTGATCCTGATGGACGAGCCGCTCTCGGCCCTCGACAAGCAGCTGCGCGAGTCGATGCAGATCGAGCTGCGCCGTCTGCACCGGCAGCTCGAAGCCACCATCATCTACGTCACCCACGACCAGCGCGAGGCGCTGACGATGAGCGACCGCATCGCGATCCTGCGCGGCGGGCGCCTCGCCCAGGTCGATACGCCCGAGCGCCTGCACGACCGGCCGGCGAGCGCCTTCGTGGCGAGCTTCATCGGCGAATCGACCCTGGTGCCGGTGACCCGCGCAGGCGTCGACAGCGTCGCCTTCGGGACGGCCATCCTGCGCAGCGCCCGGCCGCTGCCGGAGGGCGACGCGCTCCTCCTGGCGCTCCAGACCGAGAAGCTCCTCGTCGCCGGCGGGAGCGTGCCCGACGGCTACAACCGCCTGGCCGGGCGCGTGACCGACATCGTCTACCAGGGCGAGAGCCTGAAGGTCTTCCTCGCCCTCGAGAGCGGGCCGGAGATCTCCTTGCGCCAGCCGTCCCACCATGCCGGGCGCTCCGCCATCCCGCCCGTCGGCGCGCCTCTCACCGCCCTCATCCACCCGCAGGACACGATCATCGTCCCGGCGGAACCGGCCTGAGCCTCATCGTCCCCCGATCCTTCGGAGAAGCCATCCATGACCGCTCCCTCGCTCGACAGCTTCAAGGTCCTCACCTTCGACGTCGTCGGCACCCTGATCGACTTCGAGAAGGGCATCCTCGACCACCTCCGCGCCGTCTCGGGCCGCAGCCAGGAGGAGCTGAGCGACGCCCGGATCTTCTCTCACTACCTCAAGGGCCGCGAGCTGAACTACGAGCGCTCGAGCGAGGTGTTTTCCGACGTCTACCGCCACGTCGCGAAGGAGCTCGGCTTCCCGAACAGCGACGCCGATGCCGACGCGTTCCAGCTCTCGGTGCTGCGCTGGCCGGCCTTCCGGGATTCCGTGGCGGCCCTGAAGCGCCTGCGCCGGCACTACCGCCTCGTGGCGATGACCAACGCCGACCGCTCGGCCTTCTCGTTCTACTCGCACACCCTCGGCAGCCCGTTTCACGACAGCGTCACCTACGACGAGGCCGGCGTCGCCAAGCCCGACCCGCAATTCTTCGCCTTCAACCGCGGCCGCCAATCGGCCTTCGGCTACAAGCAGAGCGACATACTTCACGTCGCCCAGAGCCAGTATCACGACATCGGCGTCGCCCGGGACCTCGGCTATTCGGTGTGCTGGATCGAGCGCCGGCAGGGGCTCGAAGGCTTCGGCGGCACGCCGGAGCCGGCCCGGCTGACCACGCCGGACTACCATTTCCCGACGCTCGAAAAGCTCGCCGACGCCGTCGACGCGGCCTTCGCGGCCGGCGCCCGGCGGGCGGCCTGAGGATGATCGCCTTCCCGAAGCCTCCGGTCGCCTCGCTCTGGGCCGCCGGCGCGGTGCCGGCCGGACGCTTCGGGCCGCTCGAGAGCGACGTCCAGGCGGACGTCGCGATCATCGGCGGCGGCTATACCGGGCTTGCGGCAGCGCTGGCGCTGGCCGAGCGCGGCGAGCGGGCCGTGGTGCTGGAGGCGAGCACGATCGGCTGGGGCGCGAGCGGGCGCAATGGCGGCGTCGTCTCGGCGAAGTTCCGCCCCTCGTTCCAGGCCATCGCGGCCAAGCACGGGATCGCGGTGGCCAAACGCATGCATGCCATCGCCTATGCGTCCGTCGAGACCCTGGAACGGCTGATCGCCGAGCACGGCATCGTGCAAGCGAACTACGCCCGGGTCGGCCAGCTCAAATGCGCCCACACGCCCCACACGCTGGCGGCGACCGTCGCCGACATGGAATGGATGCGCCGGGAGATAGGCGATTCCTCCGTCACCGCACTCTCCCGCGAGGCGGTGGAGGCCGAGACCGGCTCCAAGGACTTCGTCGGCGGCGTGCTCTCGGCCAAGGCCGGCGGCCTGCATCCGCTCAACTACGCGCGCGGCCTGGCCCGGGCGGTCGATGCCAAGGGCATCGCGATCCACGAGGCGAGCCCCGCCCTGCGCTTGCACCGCGAGGCGGGCGGCATCCGGGTCGAGACGCCGGGCGGCACGGTGCGGGCGCGCCAGGTCATCGTGGCGACGAACGGCTACACCGATCTCACCGGGGCGGCCGCGCCGTTGCGCACCCGCCTGATCCCGTTCCGCAGCGCGATCCTCGCCACCGCGCCTTTGTCCGACAACCTGCGCGCCGCGATCCTGCCGAGCCGGCGGATCTACGTCGAGACCCGGCGGATGATGCGCTGGTTTCGCATGGTCGATGACCGGATGGTGTTCGGCGGCCGCGGCGCCTTCGGGCGCGAGGATTCCGAAGCCGCCTTCGCGGCCCTGCACCGGGCGATGGTGCGCACCTTCCCGGCGCTCGCCGACACGCCCGTGGCCACTCGCTGGTCGGGCCTCGTCGGCATGACGCTCGATGCGTTCCCGCATGTCGGCCGGCTCGACGACCGGGTCAGCTTCGCCATGGGCTACAACGGTGCCGGGGTGGCGATGTCGACCCACCTCGGCGGCCTGGCGGCCGCTTTCGCCCTCGGCGAGAGCCCGGACGTCGCGCTGCTCGGCGCCGGCGGCTTCAAGCCCGTACCGTTCTACGCGTTGCGCGAGCCGGCGATCCGGCTCGTCGCCGGCTGGTACCAGTTCCTGGACACGATCGGTCGCTGAATACGGCCTTCAACAGAGGGGAAGTCGAGATGGCGTCGCTTGTTCGTCAAACCGTCCTGCGTACCACCGTCCTGGCCTGCCTCGTCGGGGCGGCCGGGCCGGCCTTCGCCGGCGAGCAGATCACCTTCGTGTCGCAGGGCGGCGCCTACCAGCAGGCCCAGACGGTGGCGATTCTCGATCCGGCCGCCAAGGCGCTCGGCATCACCATCAACCAGGACAGCGCCCCCGATGCCTGGCCGGTGATCCGCACGCAAGGCGCGACCGGCAAGCCGACCTGGGACGTCGTCGACACCCCGATCCAGGATTGCCTGCGCGGCGGCAAGGCCGGGCTGATCGAGAAGCTCGACTTCTCGAAGATCCCGAACGCCGCCGCCATCCCGGCCGCTTACAAGACTGATTACTCGGTGCCCTACGAGTTCTATTCGAGCGTGCTCGCCTACAACAAGAGCAAGTACGGCAAGAAACCACCGCAATCCTGGGCCGATTTCTGGGACGTGAAGACATTCCCGGGCGCGCGGGCCCTGCGCAACCATCCCTTTGCGACCCTCGAGGCGGCGCTGATGGCCGACGGCGTCACGCCGGACAAGCTCTATCCCCTCGACGTCGATCGCGCCTTCCGCAAGCTCGAGGAGATCAAGCCGCATATCGGCGTGTGGTGGACGTCCGGCGGCCAGTCGGCCCTGCTGCTCCAGGGTGGCGAGGTCGACATGGAAATGATCTGGAACGGTCGTGCCGCCGCGGTGATCGAGGCCGGGGCCGATGCCGACTACACCTTCAACCAGGGTGTCCTGCAGAACACGTCGCTCTGCATCCTGAAGAACGCCCCGAATCTCGCCGCCGCGGTGAAGTTCGTCAATCAGGCGATCGACCCGAAGCTCCAGGCCAACTTGCCGCTCAACATCCCGTACGGACCGGGCAACCCGGCGGCCTTCGACACCGGCATCATCCCGGCGTCACTGGCCGCCAAGCTGCCGAGCGCCCCCGACAACGCGAAGAAGCAGGCGGTGCTCTCGGCCGCGTGGTGGACCTCCGAGGCCGGCGATGCCGCGCTCAAGCGCTGGGCCGAGTTCGTGCAGAAGAAGTGACGAGCGTCGCCGCCCTCGAACCCTCTCCCCCGCGGAGGGGGAGGTTTCAAGGATAGCGCCTCTCCCGCATTCCTCGTCGCCGTCCTGCCGATCCATCGCACCGGACATCCCGCCATGACCCAATCCAGCACCGCCCTGCGGCGGCACGAGCGGCGCGAAACCCTCCTGGTCCTCGCGTTGCTCTTCCCCGCCCTCGCGGTGGTCACGGTGCTGCTCGTGGTGCCGCTCCTCTGGCTCACCGTGCAATCCATCACCGCCGACGGCGCCTTCAGCCTGGAGCATTACCGGCGCTTCCTCACCGAGGACATCTACTGGCGCAGCTTCCTGCTCACCTTCCGCATCGCGCTCACCGTCACGGTACTGGCCTTAGGCCTCGGCTATCCCGTCGCCTACGCGGCCGCGACCCTGCCGCGGCGCTGGAGCGTGGTGGTGCTCGGCCTGGTGATCCTGCCGTTCTGGACCAGCGTGCTGGTGCGCGCCTATGCCTGGATGGTGCTGCTGCAGCGCCGCGGCCTCGTCAACGCCGCCCTCCAGGGGTTGGGGCTCATCGATCAGCCCGTCGCCCTCATCAACAACGAGTTCGGCACGGTGCTCGCCACCCTGCACATCCTCGTGCCCTTCTTGGTGCTGCCGCTCTACGCCACGATGCAGCGCATCCCCCGCGACCTGATGCTCGCCGGCGCCAGCCTCGGCGGCGGCCCGGCCCACGTCTTTCTCCGGGTCTTCCTGCCGCTCTCGATGCCGGGCGTCGTCGCCGGCACGGTCCTGGTCTTCGTCCTGGCGCTCGGCTTCTACATCACCCCGGAACTGCTCGGCGGCGGGCGCACCTTCATGGTGTCGATGCTGGTGAGCCGCAACGTCGAGATCTACAACCAGTGGGGGGCGGCGAGCGCCATCGGCGTGGTGCTGCTCGTCTGCGTGGCGGCCCTGTTCTGGCTCGCCTCCCGGGTGGTCCCGGTCGAGCGGATCATGGGGGCGCGCTGACCATGCCGGTCTCTCTCCCTGCGCGCCTAAGCCTGGGCATCGTCGTCGCCCTGGTGCTGCTGTTCCTGATATTACCGATCCTGATCGTCGTGCCGATGTCGTTCTCGAACGCGCGGTTCCTCACCTTTCCGCCGCCGGGCTATTCCTTGCGCTGGTACGAGGCGTTCTTCGGCAACCCGGCCTGGATGCAGGCGGCGCGGGTCAGCCTCGGGGTCGCCGTCGCCACGGCCCTCGGAGCGACGGTGATCGGCACGTCTGCGGCCTACGCGCTCACTCTCAGCGGATCGCGCCTCGCCCGCAGCCTGACCGTGATCCTGCTCCTGCCGCTGATCGTGCCGATCGTGATCACGGCGATCGGCGTGTTCTTCGTCTTCGCCAAGACAGGGCTCCTTGCCACGATGCCGGGGCTGATTCTCGCCAACATCATGCTCGGGACGCCCTATGTCGTCACCTCGGTACTGGCGGGCCTGCGCGGCTTCGATCCGGCGCAGGAGATGGTGGCGCGCAGCCTCGGCATGAACCGCCTGCGCGCCTTCTTCGCCGTCACCCTGCCGCAGATCCGGCCGAGCGTCATCTCGGGCGCGCTGTTCGCCTTCATCTCGGCGCTCGACGAGACGGTGGTGGCGATCTTTATCGCCGGCGGCCAGAACCAGACCTTGACGAAGCGGATGTTCACGGCGCTTCGCGACGAGATCGACCCGACCATCGCGGCGATCTCGTCGCTCCTCACCGCCGCCTCGCTGATCGTGGTGGTGCTGGCGAGCCTCGCCGCCCGTCGGTCCCGGTCCTGAATCATCGGACAGACCAAGCAAGCCCGGCTTCGCCGTGGCGATCCCGGTGTGATGGAGAATGATCTTCACCGGGAAGTGAGGACTGAACGCGACGAAGCCCGCCAGGATGTCCTGGCGGGCTTCGTCGTGAGGTCGTGACGAGGGAAGGTGTGCGTGCTTGGCAGGTCTGGCGGTGACCGACTCTCCCGCGTCTTGAGACACAGTACCATAGGCGCTGGGGCGGTTAACGGCCGAGTTCGAGATGGGATCGGGTTTGCGATCACCCCGCTCTGACCACCAGACCGGCCAAGCACGTTCGTTCGGCAAGCATGTTGGGCGGCAGCCGCTACGGCTGCCGGTGCGTCTTCATCGTGTGTGGTTGTGTGTCGATCCGGACACGGATCATGAGAGCGATCAAGCCGATCGAGCGATTAGTACTGGTC
>JAEWKL010000168.1 GCA_023386115.1 Pseudomonadota bacterium | reverse complement strand
GGCGGCCGCCGTCGCGGGAATCGACGTAGATCCCGAAATGGCCGCTCGCGGTCTCGCGTGCGTAGCGGCGCAGCATCGCGCGGACCTCCCGCGTCGGGATCTCGTCGTAGGGGAGCCGGTCGATGGGGAAGAAGCGAAATCCCCGCGGAAGCGCTCGCGAGGCGGAGTCGGCGAGCCGGGCGCGATAGATCAGGTATCCGGGATCGCTCTCCGCGACGTCGAAGACCGAGTAGAGGAAGGTCTCGTCGGCGACGAGAGTCAGGGCCTCGCCGCTCTCGAGCGGCAGCGCGTCGTCGGCGATGCGGCGCGGGGCCGTCGGCAGGGCCCAGCCGCTGCCGTTCGCCCGCAGGAGGATATGACCCTCCGACTCGACCAGGTAGCCGACGAGCATCCCGAGCGGGCCTGGCCATCCCGACGGCAGCGGGTCCTTCACGTCGGCGTAGCGGCCGCGGCAGAACCCCAGCGGCGCGGCGGGGCTCGTGCCGAAGGCCCGGACCTGGCCGATGAGCAGGAGATGGTCCCCGGCATCGACGCGCTGATGCACGGTGCAGTCGAACCAGCTCAGGCAGTCGGTGAGCACCGGCGCCCCCGTATGGACGACGTCGTGATCGACGCTTCCGAACTTGTCCGCCGCCTTGGAGGCGAACAAACCCGACACGCCGGCCTGGCCCTCGTGGAGGATGTTGACGGCAAAGGACTCCGACGCGTCAAAGACCGGAAAGCTCGACGCGCTCTTGCCGATGCAGACGAGGAGCAGCGGAGGGTCGAGCGACACGGATGTGAAGGAATTCGCTGTCATCCCGCGCGGCGTCCCCTCGGCGTTGCGGGTCGTGACAACGGTGACCCCCGTGACGAAGGTCCCGAAGGCTTTGCGCAGAGCAAGCGGATCGAGCGGAACGGGAGTCTTTTCGACGGGAGCGAGCATGCGCCTCACCTCGACCGAGCGGGATCGACGCGTCAGGTCTACGCTCCGTGCATCCGGTTGGCTTCCTGCGGAAAGGAGGTCGATTGCCGGATATGTTTGTCCGGAAGAGAGGAAATCCGGGAGCGGTCAGCCGGAGGCGGGACGTGTCGCGTCGATGACATCGTGCAATCGGACCGCGAGCTCGATCGCGAACCGCGCATCGGGCGTCTCCGGGTTGATGCCGAACAACTCCTCCATCCGCGCGAGCCGGTAGCGCAAAGTGGTGACGTGCAGCCCCATCGCGTTCGCGCAGGCCTGCGCGCGGCATCCCTCGCGCAGGTAGGCGGCGAGCGTCTGGAGATACGGCGTGCCATGGGTCCGGTCGTGCTCGATCACCGCGCCGACGGCGCCCTCGACGAAGCCGCGCACGTCGCCGGATTCCGCCGCGCCGACCAGCATCGGCATCGGCCCGAAATCGACGGCCGACAGAACGCCGCTGCGTCCGAACGAGCGCGCGATCCGGATCATCCGCCAGCACCGCTCCCATTCCCGGGGATAAGTCTCCGGCTCCTCGCAGACGCCGCCGACGACGATGACGGGATCGGTCCGGAAGGTCTGGCGCAATGCCTCCGCCATCCGCCTTGCGAGCAGATCGATCCGCTCGCGCCCTGCCTCCTCCTGCACCAGGCAGACCAGGCCGCCGCCCACCGCGATCACGCTGGCGCGCAGGGCCAGCTGCCGGACGGGCCGCGTCACCGCGTCGTGGGCATCCGCTCCGAAATCGGCCGGGAGCGAGGCTCGATCCGGAAAGTCGACGACGATCATGCGCGTCGGCCGACCGATCGCCAGGCCGAGCCGCCGGCCCCGTTGGACGAGGTCGTCCGCATCGCGCCAGCGCCGCTCGATCATCTCGAAGAAAATCTCGGTGAGCGTCCGGGTCTCGAAGCGGAAGCGGATCACGCTGCGCATCAGTTGCACGCTGAGCGCGAACTTCACGCTGTCGAGGAGCAAGCGCTCCAGGTCGTTGCCCACGGCCCCCGGCTGCCGGAAGATCAGGAGGCCTCCGACCGCCTGGCCGTCGACGCTCAGCGCCTCGACCGACGCGGTCAGGTTCGAGAAACCCCGCGTCTCGCCGAGCCTGAGCCCGTGCACCTCGTCCCGCCCGGACGTCACGGCGTCGCGCACGGCGGCGGCGATCCGGGCGCCCTCGTCGCCGTCCAGCCGGTCGCGCCAGGCCGCGTCGTCGAGAGTGGCGGGCGCCGGCGAGCGGCTCGCCACGAGGAGGTTGGCGGCGAAATCGACGACGACCACCGGATCGGGGAGCCTGTCGGCCAGCATCGCCGCCAAATCCTCGGTCGAGCTGCCGGACAGCACCGCTTCTAGAAGCGACGTCTGGGTCCGAAGCGCCCCGCGCACGCGGTCCGCCGTCTGCCGCTCGTGGCGCAGCTGATGCTCCCGCTCGACCGCGATGCTGCCGAGATGCACGACCATGCCCATGAAGGCGAGATCGTCCGCGGAGACCTCGACGATCTGGCGCGAGATGACGTTCATCACCATCGGGCGCCCCTCGGCGTCGCAGCAGCTCATCGGCAGCACCAGGACGGTCCGGTAGTCCCGCTCGAAGGCCTCGCGCCGGTATCCGGGGAACTCCTCCGACTCGCGCGCGTCGCGCAGATAGACCGGCTCGTTGCGCTGCAGGGCGATCAGGGCCGGGCTGGTGGCCAGCTCCCAGCGGTCCGCCAGCGTCTGCTGGAGCAGGGCCGGATCGTGCCGGATCACTACATGGGCGTCGCCGTGGGCTGCATCGATCGCCATGATCGCGCCGAGCGTCCAGCCGCCGTGCTCGCACGCCGCACGGATGAGGTCGCGCAGCACGGTGTCGAGGTCGCCGCCCGCGTTGATCCGGCTGGCGACGTCTCTCAACGAGCGCATCTGTGAGGTGTGGCCGGTCACGTCGGTCCCGCTCCGGTTCTTGAGGTCTGCGCCGTTGCGCGGAGGGGCGAGCATAACTTTCCGGCGATCCGACGGAAGACGCCCTCCACCGCCATCGCTAGCGTCCTGGCCGTGCGCGAACCATCGCGAGAGGGACGGACGTCATGGATTACGGCCTGCGCAAGATCGCGACCTTCGTCGAGGAGACCCACATCGAGGGCGGGAAGGCCGCCGAGCGGCCCGTCCGCTTCGTCGTCGTGGCGGCCGTCCTTCGCAACCCTTGGGCCGGCCGAGGCTTCGTCGAGGATCTGCGGCCGGAGATCCTGGCGATCGCGCCGCGGCTCGGCGCCGAGCTGACCCGCCGCCTGATCGAGATCATGCCGGCCGACCGGGTCGAGGCCTACGGCAAGGCCGCGGCGGTCGGCACGAACGGCGAGATCGAGCATGCCTCCGGGCTGATCCACACGCTGCGCTTCGGCAACCTGTTCCGCGAGGCGGTCGACGGCACCGCCTATCTTAGCTTCACCAACACCCGGAACGCGCCGGGCGCCCTGCTCTCGCTGCCGATGATCCACAAGAGCGAGACCGGTAAGCGCTCCCACTTCCTCACCGCCAACTTCCAGATCCCCGATGCGCCGGCCGCCGACGAGATTCTGGTGGCCATCGGAGCCGCCGACAACAGTCGCGCCCATCCCCGCCTCGCCGACCGTTTCCAGGATATGGAAGAGATGAAGCGGGATCGCGAGATCGCATAAGTCCACGCGCCCGGAAGCGGACGGATCTTGTCGACGCCGTAGCCATCTGCGGGGCGTCGAGCCGTGACTCCATGCTCACGTCGTCACTGGCGACGTCGTGATGAGCCGCGGCTCGACGACCAGATATCGATGCGCAAACGACGCGAGAGCGGCCGCATGTTAGACTCTGCCGAGGCCAAACGGTCCCACCACGATGCCGAACCACGTAATCGGGGCATTTGAAGCGATCTTCCTAAAGCATTGCTGAGCGGACGGCGTGGACCTCCGGCGAGCGAGACCGCCGTCATAATCTATCTCCTGCGAGGCTGGCTGAGGCATTGGATCGAACGGGCCGAGGCACGCAACGCGGCTGCAGTGGGTCGGCAGGCGCCGAATCGCCGCTCCCGATCCCATGCGGTCGTTCAGTGGCGGCGGTTCGGGTGTCTGCTTCAGGTCAGGTGCTCGCATTCAGCTTGCTCGGCTGTGCGCCAGTTGCAGACCTTCGGTCCGTGTCGTCCGAATGGCCGCTCGTAGGCCGTGATCGGACCTTCAGGCTTCGCTGGTTGCGCTACGGCAAAGCCTCCGCGCCCGGTCGCGCAAGAGGCGTATGGAACCAGAAGCGCCGGATCCAGCTCGAAGGGCCGTGACCGATCCTCAGCGGCGGCGACCATCCATGAGTCGCACTGGCCACAGTCCATTATGGCAGGCCTCGTTGGAACGCCCGACCATGTAGCACCGCCGCGCTGTCCGTTCGGGTGCCGTTCGCTGGGTGAGGCGTCCGTTGGGCTGAACCTACCCTTGCAGACGCCGCCTTCGCGTGCTGCGGCGGTGCCCGCTACGGCACACCCTAACGGCTTTTGATTGTCGTTTGGGAGTTCGCTCCGTCTGCTTCCAGCCATGTGCTTAGGCGGCGAACCTTCGCATCGCGGCCATCACCTCGTCCCTCTTGTAAGGCTTGGAGAAGAACGCACTACGCGCCGGGATACCCTCTATGCCCAGCCGGTGCTTGCCTGAGATGATGATGAGTTCGATCGGCGGCCAGCGATCTCGGATCATCGTGGCGAGCCGCATCCCGTCCACCCCGCCAGGCATGTCGATGTCTGTGAATACCACGCAGATGTCGAGCCGACTCTCCAGGATGCGAACCGCCTCATCGGCGCTGCCCGCCTCGACTGCCTCGAAGCCGGCCCGCTCGACGAGATCAATCGCCATGAGGCGCTGCAACGGCTCGTCTTCGACCACGAGGATGACCGGCGAGGCCGGCGGCTTCGACTGACTCAACGTGTGCTCCTCAGGACTGATGGATCTGCGCGAGGGGCGCACGCATCTCGGCCCGAAAGCCAGACGGCGGGTAGTGGAGGTCGACATCGCCCGCTCCGACAAGCCCCATGCGGATCAGGCGCGATCCGAAGCCCCGTCGGGCGGGCTCCTTCACCGGCGGGCCGCCGCTCTCCTCCCAGTCCAGCACCAAGTCCTCCTCGTCACCAGCACCGTCGACACGCCAGGTCACACCGACCAGGCCCTCGCTGTTCGAGAGCGCACCGTACTTGGCGGCGTTCGTCGCGAGTTCGTGCAGGAGAAGCGAGACAGATAGGGTCGCTCGCGGTCCAAGCGAGACCTGAGGCCCAGAGACCTTGAGCCTGGTGCGTTGTGCGAAGTTGCTCAGCACCGCGCCGGCGACCGCTTCGAGCGGGGCCGAAGCCCATTCCTCCTGAAGCAACACGTCGTGAGCTGCCGACAGCGCGTGGATGCGTTGCTCGAAGGCCTCGACCGGCGCCTGGTCGGGCACCGAGCGCAAGGTCTGGGTGGCGATGGAGAGGACCATCGCCAGCATGTTCTTCATGCGATGGCTGAGTTCCTGGTTCAGGACGCGCTGCTGCTCCTCCGCCTCCAGCCGTGCGATCGCGGCGCGCGTGCGGTCGGCAACGTTGCGCAGGAAGGCCTTCTCCTCGAGCGTCCAGGCGTGCGGCTGGGCTTTGAGGGCAAAGAACAGGGTGACGAAGCGGTCGTTCTCCATCAGGGGGAGATTAGCCAAGGAACGACTGCCGAGCGCAGCGAGCGCGGCGCCACTGGCCGCCGTGCGAGGGTCATTCATGGTGTCGGCGACGAACACTGGGCAGCCGGCCTTGAGATCGTCGATATACGACCCGTAGTCGCGGAACGCGTAAACGCCGACCAGGCTCGCGACGCCCTCGGCCGCGTGGTCATGGTCGATGGTGACGATCTCCCGCGCCGGGTCCGCGCTGCCGTACCCCGCATGGCTGAGGCCGAGGGTTCGGGCGAGGATCTCGGCGGCGATCGGTCCGATCTCCATCCGATTGGTAACGTCGCGCAGCCGGTCGCCCAGCTCGATCATGGCGTTGCGACGTTCTTCGGCCTGCTTGCGCTCGGTGACGTCGAAGAACAGGACCGCGAGCCGCTGGCCTTCCTCCTTGTTGCCGCGCGCCTCGAAGGTGCGGCCAAGGGCGGGGACGTCGACCTCGAACGTGGCGGGCTCGCCCGTGTCGACGATGCACGCGTAGATGTCGATCAGCCATTGCGGGATAGTCGGGATCACCTCGCGGAGGGTGCGGCCCGTAGTGTGGTTCACCGGCAGGCTCGACTGGGTTTCAAACGCGGGGTTGACCTCCAGGAAGCGCAAATCGACCGGGCGGCCCTGGGCATCCCGCACGATCTCGCCGGAGAAGAACCCCTCCTGCATGGTGGCGAAAAGGCTGCGCCAGCGATCCTCGCTGGCCGCAACAGCCCGTTCGGCATCCTTCTGGCGCGTGATGTCCCGCGACACCGACAGCAGCCGCTCGGGAGCCCCCTGCGCATCCAGGATCGGCGTGACCTGGACGTCCCACCAGCGCGAGTTGCCCGCCATGGTATCAGCTTCGCCCTGAAAGCGGCCGATGCCTCCTGCCTTGGCCGTGGCGAGTGCCGCCTTCGCGTCCGCGTTGCCCTGGCCTTGCCAGAAGTCGGGCCAGGGGCAGCCGCGGATGGCGTTGAAGTCGCTGACCTCCATCACGCGCTTGCCGCCTTCGGTCATGAAGGTGAGGCGGTCCTGCAGGTCGAGGACCTTGATGCAATCGGCAGAGGAGGCGAGGACGCTATGCATGAACGCAGCCTCCTCACGGCGCTCTTTCAGGGCACGCCGCAGTTCGAGCTGGGTCATGACCTGGCGGGCGAGGACGCGCAGGGTCTGCTGCTGAACGGCGGTCAGATCGCGTGGCTGGTAATCAAGTGCGCAGACCGTGCCGATGGCGTGGCCCTCGGCGGTCTTGAGCAGCGCACCGGCATAGAACCTGATGCGGGGCTCGCCGATGACCAGCGGATTACAGTCGAACCGCGGATCCTTCGTGGCGTCGGGAACGAGGAGGAAGTCTTCCTCCAGGATGGCACGGGCACAAAACGAGCTGTCGAGCGGTGTCTCTCGGACGCCTAGACCGACCTCGGCTTTGAAGAACTGACGGCCGTCGCCGATGAGGTTCACGACCGCGATCGGCGTGCCACAGATTGCCGAGGCGAGTGCGGCGATCTCGTCGAAATCCCGCTCGCGGGGGGTGTCCAGGATAGCGTAGCCGCCGAGCGCGGAGAGGCGATCCGCTTCGGTGTTCGAACCGGCGGGGTCGGCCATCGAGGCAGTCGGATCAGTCATTGGAACGACCGGCTTCGGCCTCGTTCGCGCCTCCGCGCGGAGGCTTACGCGCCGCCAAGATGTTCAGCGCTGCACGCACCACGTCGCTGACCCCGGCATAACGCCCGGAAGCGACCTGCGCGGCAATGAACGCCGCGTGCTCGGGGGGAAGGGATATGTTCTGGGCGACGCGACGGGGCATGAGACGAGACCCAGTTGGAGGCGAGCTTCCCCTGTAGCACAGGCCATCACGTGCGGAACGGTTCGCGGCTCCTAACGGCATTGCAAGCCGAGTTGGGTTCCACCTCTAGCGGATCGTAGGCGCGGCGCTCCGAGGTCCGTTCGTTGTTCCGGCCGTCCGTAGGGCCATACTCATGCGGACAAAAGGCGTTGGTGGTGGGTCCGGTGTCAGCATGGTGGTAGCGAGGCGGGTGCGGGCCTGCCGCGGCATGGCACGAGGTGGGCAGAGTTTTGAGTGGCCGGCACACCAACCATGGTAGTCGACCGCGCGGTGTTTAAGGGTGTCCTGGAAGCCGGCCGGCGGTGGATCGACCTCCCCGGCATCTCGCCCTGGTCGCGCCTGGACCGCTACCTGTCGCCGCTCGCCGTCGCGCAGTTCGGGCCAGCGATGGCGACGCAGGGGGGATGACTTGGCCCGGGGTCTCCTCCTCTTCGGGGGCAAGCCCGCGGCATTCGAAGGCGGGTCCGGCGGGTGGCTCGCGGCCACCTATGGGCCTTCCTCGGCAATGAGGCGGAGGACGAGTTGGAGCACATCGGCTTGATGATGCGTGGGCCGAGGACTGGCGCCGGATCGCGGCAGACCCTCTCGCGAACCTGGAGTGGTCCGCGGCGCCTCGCCCATTGTCCGTCCTGGCTGCCATCTTGGAATTCGTGTCATCCTCGACCGCACGACTGGTCTGCCCTAACTGTCTCACCTGCCGGTGGCGATTGATGCTGCCACTGTGTGCCGGTCGGCCTGCACCAGGCTGGCGGGGGGAGCCGAGCCAGCCAGCCCACTACACGGCGGTCGCCGTGGCGGCGGCTCATGGTGTGTCACTGGTGAGCTTCGGGCCTGACATTCTGGCGACCCATGCGGCCGATGTCTGGATGGTCTCCTTCCTCGCAGTGGATGCTCTCGCGCGGCTAAAGCGGTTCGATGAGAGCGAGGCGCGGGGAAGGAGCGAGAGGCGTTGCAGGAGGCGAGTCGCCGGAGGAAGGTAGGTGGCTCTTGAGGCTGATGCCGGGACGCACCAGCCGCCCCTAAGAAGCCTTTGGCAGATTAAAATCAGGATGCCCGGTGATCCTATGAGGGTATTTGCCTCCTGCCCGGAACCAAAATCTCTGCCATCGATTGGCTAATTTCATGCGCAAGCTGGATTAAATGGAATCCTGGAGCGTGGATTTCCCACCCACCAGGAGGGGGTTTGATGAGGTCTGCAAATTTTTTCTTACAGGGCCGAGCGGATGCAGCGGCAAAGCCTGTAACAATCGGCGTCGCTAGGGGCTTGCTGAACACCCTTGCTCTCCCGGACGAGCACGGGTTACCGGCCCGGCTTCAGGAACTCGCGAACCTGTTGATCGAGCGGGACGCCTTAGGAGGCACAGAGAACCGTAAGTCTATAGCAGTGCCCACCAAGCTCGTCCTCGTTGTTGAGGACGAACCTACAGTACGTGACCTTGCCGTAGCTCTCTTGGAGGAGACGGCCTTAGATGTAATTGCCTGCGCGAGCGGTGATGAGGCTGTGGAGCTGCTCAAGGCGCAAGGAGGGGATATCGCCATGGTCTTTACGGACGTGCGGCTTGAAGGGTGGCTGGACGGGGTAGACCTTGCACGAGCCGTGCGGAGCCTCTGGCCCGGAATTCATATTGTCGTGACCTCCGGCCAGGGTAGTAGCCGCATGGACGAGATACCAAGCGACGTGGTCTTCCTACCGAAACCCTGGCGTGCCCTGGACGTGTTGGTCCAGGTGGATCATGCGGTGCGACGGCCCAGCCTCCCTGTCAGATAGGCGGTTGCCCCGGGCCTCGGTTCCGCTCATCGCCCCGAGCCCATCGCATTGTTCGCCAAGACTCATAACCCGCAGGCGGGCGTTCATCTGACCGAAGCAATTCCCGAGCGCCTTCGGAACTGGCCTAGCAAGAGATCATTGGTTCGGCAGTCACACCCGCCTTGCCGCCTCCAAGCCGCTCGGCTGGTGTCATACGCGAGCCGGGCCTCGATGCCGAGGGGGCACCCCGGCCCGCCTCCTCGAGTAGCCGGTTAAGGCGAGTATGAACACAGAACTCGTAAGGGCAGTCAGGGAGTTTCACGCTTCGCTAGTGGCTGGGATTGCGAAGGATGACGCCATGGCTGTTGAGTGCTCGGGGATGGCTGACATTGCCGAGAAGAACGGCAACCAAGGCGTCGCTGACGTCTTACGCAGCCTCAGCCGTAAGCACCGTGTCACAGTGCTTGAACTCAGCACAAAGCTCTCTCTCCTCTCAACCGAATTCCGCGAAGTGCTTGGATCAAAGGAATGACATGGGAAGCGTCTAGGTGGCCGTGATCCGCCTGTGTTCACTCCTGCCTTCCACAACTTGGCGGCAGACTAGTGCACGCGTGCGCCCATTCCAATGCCGAGGCGTCTCCTTTGTGCTCCAGCCTGCCGTTTTGTCTTATGTTGCTGCCAACGATGGCCATCAGTGATTTAATGAACGCAGGCTTCTATTTCGACAAGGTCACAGCGGGCATGCAGAGATACTTCTTCGACATCGTCAAAAGCGGTGGGGTTGAGCATGACGATCTTGGCATGGAGTTACCAAGCATAGATGCAGCATGCGCAGAGGCGGTATCTCTTCTGCCATGCCTGTTGCAGGAACAGCGCAAGGTCTTAGCGCCCTGCACCCTCGCGATCTTACTCCGCGACAGTTCCGGGAAGCGCCGGCTTCAAGCATCGATCTCCGTCGAGATCGGCGTCATAGACTGAGAGGCGCCTGCCTCACACCGCCACCGGCTCCAAGACCGGCAGCACGGCAAAGGCCTGATGGTCCGCCTTGCGCCGCAGGACCGCCCTGAACCAATCTCCGAGGCGTTCGGCTGCTGGAACTGTTCTGCCGAACAATCATTTGTTATACGCCACTACCAGCCTGCCGCCTGTTGGCCGCTCGGCTGGCGTCACTGGCGAACTGGGTCTCCGCGATGGAGAAAACGCCCCAGTTCGCCGCTGTCGTGCGCGAGGCTTGCAATCTTACCCCCACGCTGCGCCTTCAGTATAAGCCCTAGAGAGCTTCGCGATCGCGCTGCAATCGTGAAGCTCTCTAAGTCTTTGTTTTTGCCGCCTTTTCTCCGACGAGCCGGTATCCACTTCGTCGGAAAATGCTCTGGTCAAGCGGACGTTCAGCGTCATGCGGTTCGCCTGGAAATCTCAGGTGGCGACGCGAGCCGAGTCCTGACGAGTCGATCGCGGCCGAACCGATGCTGGTTGGCAGGTGGCTTGAGGCACTCCTGGAGCGGCATGCTATTTCTTCAAGATTGCCGCGAAGTTCGTTCGCTGAGGCCCGGACCTTGAGAGCGAGCTCCTGCCCGTCGGCACGGAGGCGGGCAGAATCTGCCCGAACGCGCGTTGATGTATCGATAGCGTCTTCGGCTCGCTGGAGAACTGCGAAAATGTGATTGTCTATGTACATAGTGCTCAGCTTCGGTGATGAACACCCATAGGGTACGAGAAAGTCCCGTGGCTCACAATTCCATTGAGCGCGCTGCAAGCCCCTGAATTATCTTCTGATTTGAGTTGCTATCCGCTCATCGCGGGCCATATATGTATGGGTGTCGTGGCAACGGGCCGGGACTATACCGGAGGGCGACATGCCCACCGATCTTCCTTCTCGCCGACAGCATTCCCAAGCTTTTGGCCTGTCGACCCTAAGTATCATCATCGTTGGCATGCGGCTGCGTCTGCTCGGCTGGCGCATTGAACAGGCTCTCGAGGAACGCGATCACATCAAGTTCCTGCACTATCTGAATGCCTGGGCAGAACTGCATCGTCGCACCTCCGAAGGGCTATGCCCGCGAGTATCGCTGAGCGCGACTGAAGCAAGTGCGATCAAGGGCAGGCATATATTTTGCGATCGCGCGCGAGAAGGCCTGTCGAAGATTGCACGTGAGGAGCGGCGTCTTGCCAGGATCGTCAGCCGGCTGAGACTGGCACGCGCGCGAGGAAACAGACGCGATTATGAGCGGTCTTATGCTGTTGGCCAAAAATCTCATGATCGCACGCTGCGACTCTGGCAGCACATTTCATTGTCGTTTCATTCCAGGAGATAGTTGTGTCCCAGGGTGCTGAGATAATCGAGCAAATCGAGCAGGATTACAGACGTATCGGTCGCCTGCTTCAAGCCATCGACAACGGCCGCTGGTGGAGTGCCGACGAGCCTGGCCGAGCCAACCTCGAGATGATCAAAGGGGCGGCGGTCCGGATCAGTGAATCGACGATGCTGATCGAGAGCTTGGTCGGCGGTATCGGCACGAGCTTCACCCACAACCAAAACTCTTTGGCGTCGCTGCCGGCAGCCATGACCGCTCCAGACCCTTGATCCTCTTGCGCCAAGGAATGCTCATGGCTCTGGTACCTTGCTCATCGAGGCATTGGAGCAACGGTCCCCTTCACCGGTTCCGTCAGATGCTGTGCGAGCTGGCGCCTGAGGGTACTCGTCCTTCGCAGGCAGGCGGCGGAGATCTGCCATGAAAGCCGGCGACGCAACAGTGCAGAATGGAAGGTTGGCCGAATGACGGACCGTCCGATCGAACTGGACGAACGACGTGGCATGGCCGCTCAGAAGGCGACGACAGCGCGCCGCAAGCGAGCGGCCGTGAAAGCGCAACATTCCGGTCTCATCGCGCGCCAGCACGACCTGGAAGCCCACCTCTTCGCGGCCGAGGCGGCGACTTGGCCGGAGGCCGCCGACAAGGCGCGGTACCTACTCGAGAGGTTCGCCGCGACGCTCTCCTGCGATGATCCTCGCTTGCAGAGCATGGTCGCTGCCGTGCTGTCCGACTTTGCGCGTCTATCGGGGCCGATCAAGCCCGAGGCGCGAGACTCGCAATCTCCCAACGTCTGATCGGAGAAGTCCAGATGAGTAGCGATCGAACCCGTGGCAACCGTGAAGCCAAGAAGCCGAAGAAGGAGACACCGAAAGTCATCGCAGCTGCGCCGAGCACGAAGGGCCAGGCCGCGGCGAGCGGCAAGCCCGGCGTGAAACGGTAACCCGCTCAGGTTCGAACGACTTGCGAAGCGCCTCAACGTCGTGGTGCGGCTGGATGCAACAGGCGGTTGATGCCGGATAGGCGGCGTGCGAGTCGGTTCGTGCATGGCCGCCACGCTGTCTCCGGGTTGCGACACCGGATCTATTGGGAAGCGTTCCGGCCTAAGATCGCCTGAGGCTCACAAGGCGGTGTATCGGCGGGTGGGAATGTCCCGCCCCTCGATCACAGTACGGGTCCGGCACTCGAGCCCGTCCAGGTGACCCCGGATCACCGGTGCCGTTCCGCCCTGCGAAGCAGAGGGCGCCTCGGTAGGGGCGCCGTGCATGTCTCTGCCGGCGACGTGCATGACGACAGACCCCGATCTGCTATTCAGCGTCTTGGAGTTTTCGATCTGGCGCCGATGTCCGGTGTGCCTCCGGTCGGGTCAAACGGAACGATAGGGCCGCCGCAGCCCGTGCAAATCGAAGCGCCGAGCTTGTTCATGCGCTCGTCGCGCTTCCGATCGGCATCCCTTCTTTTTCTCGCGCCCTCTTCGATTTTCGTGGGATCCAATTTGACCTTGGAAGCCGCTGCATCGACGTATCGCTCGGTGGACTGCTCAGAACCGGTCCTGGCACCTGCTGGGCGCGCTTCGGCACTCGACCAGTTGCTGATGAGAAAAATCGCGTAGATCAGCGTGGCCAGAAGCACCACTGCATTCTTTTGACGGTTCATTGAGCGACCTTCTAAAAATTCACTCTATCATATTTTGAGATCATGGGGTGCCAGCCGGATTCCGACGCTGTCACGGGTTTCAGCCTATCTGGACCACGACGCCGAAATGCCCGCAACGAACGCGAAGGTCGCAACGGAAGGGAGCGCCCGGCTGCTGCCCGATTAGGAGCGGTTGTTGCTTCGGTCGTCGCGTTCCGGCGCGGCGAACGGAAAAGCTCCTGGTTCGTGCTGCACAGAATGCCCATTCGTGTCATGGATCGTTCGAGTGCAGCCACGTGAACCGGAAACGCGACCCGACCCGACCCGCGTTCAGGGAGAGCGCGACCCTGCCGTTCCCCTGGAGACACGCGATGCGCATTCATGTCGGCTGTGAAATGACCTACGACTTCGTGCAGGACACGCCGGTCGTCACGATGCTCAACGTCCATGCGTCGCGGTTCTCCGATCTCGAGCGACCGGACCATGTGTTGACGGTACCGGCTGTGCTTCTCGAAGGGTATCGGGATACGTTCGGGAACTGGTGCAACCGGCTCGTCGCACCGGCCGGGCGTTTCACGCTCCGAACCGACACGGTCGTGCGCGACCACGGCAACGGGGACATGACCGACACGGGCGCGCAGCAGGAGGAGGTGCGCAGCCTGCCCGTGGGGACGTTGCTCTACCTGCTCGGGAGCCGGTACTGCGAGACCGATCGCCTGTCGCAGATTGCCTGGGACCTGTTCGGGGCCATGACGCCGGGATGGGCGCGGGTGCAGGCGATCTGCGACTACGTGCACGATCGCATCACCTTCGGTTACGAGCATTCCCGTCCTACGCGCACGGCGCTCGAGGCCTTCGAGGAGCGTCGCGGCGTCTGTCGCGACTACGCCCACCTAGCGATCGCGCTCTGCCGCTGCCTCAACATTCCGGCTCGCTACTGCACCGGGTACGTCAGCGACATCGGTCTGCCTCTCCCGCATGCTCCGGGAGATTTCGCGGCGTGGATGGAGGTCTTTCTGGGCGGCCGCTGGCACACCTTCGATCCCCGCAACAACAGCCCGCGCATCGGCAGGATACTGATCGCCTATGGGCGCGACGCTGCCGACGTGCCCCTGACGCTTACTTTCGGGCCAAACACCCTCGTGGGCTTCCGGGTGACAACCGAGGAGGCGATGCCACTCACGGCGTGAGATGCTCCGGACCTCACCATCGGCTCGTGGGGTACGTGGGACACCCTGGTCACAAGGGTAACCTGCAGGGCTGCGCAGCGTTTCGGCACCGGATCGAT
>JAEWKL010000121.1 GCA_023386115.1 Pseudomonadota bacterium | reverse complement strand
GCCTCGGCCTGGCGTTCGGCCAGGCTCGCCTCGTTCGGCCGGCAGCGCCGGCAGGCCCGGAAGCCCGCGGCTTCCGCGGCGGCGCAGCTCGGGTGGAAGCTGACATTCTCAGGCCGGGCCGGCCGGGCGGCGCAGCTCGGCCGGCAATACACGCCGGTGCTGCGCACCGCATAGACGAACAGGCCGTCCGCCGACCGGTCGCGGCGGGCGATGGCGGCAAAGCGCGCGGCGTCGTCGAACGGTGGGACGCCGCCCATGACCGCGAGGTCGGAATCCGGGTTGCGCATGATCGTCTGCCTCCCTGTCGGGCGATGGCGCCATCCTCGCCCCGCCTGGCCGGCCCCGCATCCCGTCGCTTGCGGCCGAATTCCTTGCTGCCGGATTCTTGCGACGGAATTCCTCGCGGCCGAATTCCAGCCGCTTCTTGCCGCAGGTTTACTCCGGATGCGTTTCCGGCGCCGCTCCTGAAACCGGGCCAGCGGCGGGATGTTGGGCTTCCAGTCGGGTGGCAGGCGCCGGCCCGGCGCACCCGCCGGCGCTCTCCTCCCCTGCCGGTGCGGCGCTCCTCTCTCGGATCTCCTCCACTTCCCCGCTGCCTCACGGCAGCGGGGTCTTTCGTCGTGGGGCCGCCTGACGCCACGGCGGCCACGGATCGTTTGCCGGATGCGAATACGGTGGAGCGTGGCGGCGAGGCTCTTGGCCCGGCAGCCAGGCCGGGTTTAATCCGGCTTCCAAGCAACGACACGCGCCGCCGTCGCGCGGCCGCCTGGCCAGGGTGACCGCCGCTTGACCGACGCGCTCGACGACATCGCCGCCATCCTGGAGCGCACCGGCGAATACCGGGTGCTGCGGCGCTTGACTCCCTTCGTGCCCCCGACCGAGACGCCCGACGAGCCGACCTTCACCGGGCTGATTCTCGATACCGAGACCACCGGCATCGACGTCACCGCCGACGAGGTCATCGAACTCGGCATCATCAAGTTCGAGTACGGCGCCAGCGGCCGGATCTACCGGGTGCTGGAGCGGTTCAACCAGCTCCACCAGCCCTCCGGGCCGATCCCCGAGGCGGTGGTGCGCCTCACCGGCATCACCGACGCCGATGTCGCCGGCCAGCGCATCGACGACGAGGCGGTGGCGGCGCTCGCGACGGAGGCCCGCGTCGTCATCGCCCACAATGCCCGTTTCGACCGGCAGATGTGCGAGCGGCGCTGGCCGATCTTCGTCTCGCGCAACTGGGCCTGCTCCTGCCACCAGATCCCGTGGCGGGCGGAAGGCCACGAGGGGATGCGGCTCGGCCACCTGCTCGCCGATCACGGCCATTTCCATAACGGCCACCGGGCGATCGATGATTGCGAGGCGTTGCTGGCGATCCTCGCCCGTCCCTTGCGCGCCTCGGGGCGTCTGGCGCTCGCCGCCCTCCTCGAGGCGGCGCGGCGGCCGACGGTGCGGCTCTGGGCCTCCGATGCGCCGATCGCCCTCAAGGATCGGCTCAAGGACCGCAACTACCGCTGGTCGCCCCGGCGCCGCTGCTGGTACGTCGATCTCGACGAGGAGCAGATCGAGATCGAGCGCTCGTTCCTCTCGCGGGAAATCTACCGCGGCACCCTGCCCTCCGGCCTGCCGGCCGACCGCTTCACGGCCCGCGACCGTTTCTCGACCCGCGCCGACCCGGAGGCCTAGAGCACTCTCCGACGAAGTGGATGCCAGTTCGCCGCGGACGATGCGGCACAATCAAAGCTCCAGGCCGCCGTGGTGAACGGTGTGTTGCCGGAGATCCGCGCAATCGTCGCGATCGCGTCAACCCGCCGATCATCCTGACGCGCGAAGAATCGTCCGTCTCCGATCTCTTTAAGACTTGCGCTGCCCGCCGCATCGTAGCCTACGCCGCGATCACAGCAGCGCGGGCCGCAGACGATGTCCCTGGCGAGTTCCTCCCTGGCGAGTTCCTCCCTGGCCAGTTCCTCGGCCAGTTCCTCCCTGGCAAGCTCATCCCGGCACGACCCCGACGCGGCGGCCCTGGCCATCCCGGGCCGCGACGAGGGCCCGCTGGTCCCCCTCGTCGTCGACCTCGACGGCACGCTCCTGCGCACCGACCTCCTGCTCGAGGGCGTGGTGGCGATCCTGCGCCGCAACGTCCTGATGCTGTTCTCGATGCTGGTCTGGCTGCCCCGGGGCCGTGCCTACTTCAAGCGCCGGGTCGCCGAGCGCGCCGCCCTCGACTTCGCCACCCTGCCGGCGAACGAGGAGCTGCTCGCCTATATCGAGTTGCAGAAGACATTGGGGCGCGAGATCGTGCTCGCCACCGCGGCCGACGCGCTGATGGCGCGCGGCATCGTCGAGCGCTTCCCCTTGTTCGACCGGGCGGTGTCGAGCGACGGGCTCGTCAACCTGAAGGGCGAGGTCAAGGCGCAAGCCCTCGCCACCCTGTTTCCCCGCGGGTTCGATTATGCCGGCAACGCCGCGGTGGACCTGCCGATCTGGGCCCGGGCACAGCGGGTGATCCTGGTCGAGACCCCGGCGAGCGTCGCCCGCGCCGCCCGAGCCGGCGGGCGCCCGTCGGAGGAATTCGCCGCTGCGCCCCGCTTGCGGGCGCTCGCCAAGGGCTTGCGGCTGCACCAATGGGCCAAGAACGGCCTCGTCTTCGTGCCGCTGGTGCTCGGCGGGCTCGCCGGCAGCGCCGGCGCCTGGGGTGAGGCGGCCCTCGCCTTCCTGGCGCTCGGCCTCGTCGCCTCGGCGAGCTACCTCCTCAACGACCTGTGGGACCTGCCGCACGACCGGGCGCATTGGTCGAAGCGCCACCGGCCGCTGGCGAGCGGGCGGCTGCCCCTCGCGACCGGTCTCGCCGCGACCTTGGGCGGCCTCGCCCTGGGCTTGAGCCTCGCGGCGGCCGGCGGGCCGGCCCTGCTCGCCGCGGTCCTGGCCTATCTCACGGTCACCCTCGCCTACTCGTTCTCGCTGAAACGCGTGCCGATGCTCGACGCGCTGATCCTCGGCGGCCTCTTCACCCTGCGGCTCGTCATCGGGGTCGCGGCGGTCGGCGTCGCCTGGTCGCCGTGGCTCCTCACCTTCTCGATGTTCCTGTTCACCTCGCTCTCCTTCGCCAAGCGCCACACCGAGCTGCGCGGGGCGGCGAAGCGCGGGCGCACCGGCCAGATCTCCGGCCGCGGCTACCGCCCGGCCGACGAGCCGGTGGTGCTCGCCTTCGGGGTCGCGGCCGGGCTCGCCAGCATCGTCATCTTCATCCTCTATCTCGCCAACGAGGCGTTCCGGCACGCGGTGCTCTCGGCGCCGCTCGCGTTGTGGACCTTCCCGCTGGTGCTGGTGCTGTTCATGGGCCGGATCTGGCTGCTGGCGGGCCGCGACGAGCTCAACGACGATCCGGTCGCCTTCGCGGTGAAGGACCGGCCGTCCTTGAGCCTCGCCGCCATCGCCGGCCTCTCCTTCGCGGTCGCGGCCTTCGGGCTGCCGGGCTGGGGCGGATGATGCGCGCCGAGGTGGCCCGTTTCCTCGTCGCCGGCGGCTCGGCCGCCGCGATCAACTGGCTCGCCCGGATCCTCCTGTCATGGGTGATGCCGTATTGGGCCGCGATGCTGGTCGCCTACGGGATCGGCATGGCGGCGGGATTCTGGCTCTACCGGATCTTCGTGTTCCGGGGTGCCGCCGATGGCCGGCTCCCCCGCCAGGTCGCGGTCTTCCTCGCCGTCAACGCGGTCGGGGCCGGGGTGGTGCTGGGGGTGAGCACCGGGCTCCTCGCAGGCCTCACCGCCCTGGCTCCGGCCCTGCCGGGGCCGGTGGCCGAGGCGCTGGGCCACGGCGCCGGCATCGCGGCCGGCGCGGTGTCGAACTACTTCGGCCACCAGATCCTCACCTTCGGGATGCGCCGCATTCCGGTCGGGGCTCACAGCCTGTAGAGGCTCGCCAGCAGCGTGACCGCCGCGTTGGCGAGGATGCCCCAGGTGACGAGAAGCGGCAGCGCCGCGAAGGCCCGGGGCCGTTCGCCGCGCAGCATCAGCACGAGCAGGATCGGCAGCCAGTCGAGGGTGTAGCGCTGGGTGGCGGTCTGATCGGCGCCGTTCGAGTGATAGAACAGGGTGATGCCGGCGATGATCGCGATCACGACGGCGCCCGCCGCGAAGGCGCGGTCGAGGCGGGCGTAGAAGGCCAGTAGCAGCCACGGGCTCATCACCAGCAGGGCCGAACCCGAGCGGTCGAGGCCGGTGAGCTGCGTCAGGTACGGCCCGCCGAATTCGAAGTGGATGCCCTGCAGGAACAGGTAGAGGGCGTTGAACAGGAGGTAGTCGCGCGAGAACAGCCCGACCTCGGTGATGCGCCGCCAGATGAAGCCGGCGCTGCCGGGATTGTGGATGAAGGCATAGCCGGTCTCGGTCGGGCTGCCGAAGCGGGCGTAGTTGTAGGCGCAGTATGCGATCAGTGCGACGATCACCGGGATTCCGGCGAGCAGCACCGGGCGAACGAGGTCCTGCGCGGTTTCGCGCCAGCTCTCGTGCCAGCCTTGGCGCCGCGGCATCGCCAGCACGAGCAGGAACAGCGGATAGACGATCGCCATCTGCCGGCACAGGAACGCGAGCGCCACGAACAGGCCGGCGAGCGGCAGCGAGCGCCGGCAGATCACTGCCCACAGGCTCAGGGTGGTCATCAGGAAGCCGACCGACTGGGCGTAGAACCATACGCCCTCCGACCGCAGGGTGACCTGGAACAGCGGACTGGCGAAGGCGACGGCCGCGAGCAGCCAGAGCGCGTCAGCGTCCTCGACGTCGAGCGCCCGGAAGATCCGATGCCAGGCCCACAGGCTGAGTGCGCCGAGGGCCATCGCCAGCAGCACGAAGCCCTTGAAGCCCGGAAACCCGAACAGGGCGACGAAGGGCAGCGCCACCAGGGCCGGCAGCGGCGGGAAGATCACGTAGGTGCGGCCCTCGAACAGGGCGCAGTCGATCTCGGGGCAGCTCTCGATCCAGAGCCGCCCGTGCAGGACCGCGTCGGCGAGCGCCCCGTGCGAGTTGAGGCCTGGATCGCGCAGGACGCCGCGCAGGATCAGGAGGCCGAGGAGCGCCAGGGCGCCGAGCCCGGCGAGGATGGCGAGCGCCCGGTTACGGGTGTCCTCGGAACTGCGGTGCATGGAATCCGGCCCGGCCTTCGGGTGAGAGGGTGCCGTGACCGGCGATCCTTTCTTCACGGTCAAGCTTAACCGGGCCTTTCGCGGCGGGGCGCCGGTATCCCCAGTCCTGCACCGGACCGGCGCGACCGCTCCTGAGCGCCAGCGGCGGTGAACGCCCCGGCATCGTCCGGACGATCCACGCGAGCACCGAACCTTCCCTAGAGAGACGACGGGCGATTGACGATGAAGCGGAACAGGTCGCGATGGCTGGCAGTCGGAAGGCGATCGAGCGGGCTTCCGGAGCGCCATGAGATCAATCTCGGCGGCGAACGCCCCGCGCCGAACGCTGCGGACCCAGGCTCGAAACAGATCGTTCAGCAAGCGAGGATTTGATCATCGACTGCGATAGGGATCGATCGTATGTCGATCACGGTCAAACGACTGGTCGACGCATCCGATCGATCCAGAGCAACACTTGGTGGAGCCCTCCCATGACGAGTCGGTCCGCGTCGGCAGCGATCGCGTTCGCGTTCCTGTGCACAACCCTCGCGCCTGCGGCCCGCGCCGGAGACCGCAAGCTGTTCGAGAATGTTCGAGGCTGGGAAATCGAGCGCAACATCGGCGATCGGGGGCCGAATGCCTGTCAGATGGCCTATTCGTACAAGGACAAGGACGACAAGAATGCCGAGAACGCCATCGTCGTCACGTTGAAGGGCGACACGATGGTGCTCGTTCTCGGTTACGAGAACTGGGAGTGGGACAAGGACGAGCAGCTCCAGGTTCCGATCTCGATCGACAAGCAGGTCGTCAACTCCAAGCAGGGCTGGGTCGGTGACGGCAAGCTGCTCAGCACCCAGCTGCCCGAGACCGCTATTCCGAAGCTCCTCAAGGGCAAGCAGATCGTGCTCAAGTTCGACGACGGCGAGGCCGATTTCCGCATTCCTGGTTTCGCCGACGCGTTCGACGGCCTGAAGCGGTGCGACGCCGCATCGCCCGGACCCGCCGTGGCGGCCGCCGCATCGCCGCCGTCCTCGACCCGGGTCGAGGCCTACGCGTTCGGCCTCATCCTCCAGCGCGCCGCCGCCACCTGCGACGTGAGCAGCAGCGGCGCGCAGCGGACCGCCCTCGACGCGAAGATCGCCGCATTGCGGCCGGAGATGGCACCCGTCGAGGCGCAGGTGCAGGAGCACCTGAAGACCCCCGGCGGGGAGGGCTGCCCGACCTCGGCGGCGGACAAGTCGCAGTTCGAGACCGAGCTGAACGCCTATCTCGCCCAGAGCCCGGAGGACTACGTCGCCTCGGCCACCAAGCGGCGCGCTGAGCGGAAGGCTGCGGCCGAGGCCGCCAAGGCCGAGGCCGAGATGCGGGCGCAGGTCGAGACGCAGATGCGGGCCGAAGCCGAGGCGAAGCGCCGGGCCGAGGCGGATGCCCGGGCCAAGGCCGAGATGGAGGCGCGCATCCGCCAGGAAGTCGAGACGAAGCTGCGGGCGGAAGCCGCGGCCTCGGCCGCTCCGGCGCCGAAGCCCTAACGGTGGTTCGGGCCGACACCGGTCGTATCCAGGGTGTCGTCCTCATCGCAGCCAGGTAACCGCCAGACAGGTGACCGCCAGCCAGGAGCCCGGGATGACGCCGGGGCTGCCACCGGTGACGAGAGACGCGGGCGGCGTCTCTCTCGCCGATCAGGGTCTCGCCGCGACTCGTGTCACCAGCGCCACAGGACCGCCCCACCCGCTCTGGTATGAGGGGTGCTTCACCGCCCCTTCCCCAACGAATGCCCCCGAGCCCCGCATGATCGTCGTCGAGGACACCACCGGTCCGAACGGGCCTCATCCCGTGCTGGCTGTGACCGGCCTGGCCCGCGAGGCACGGCTCGCCGCCGGGCCGGGCGTCGCGACGGTGGGCGCCGGGGGTAACCCGGAGCGGCTGCGGGATCTGCTGAAGGGTCGCAGCGGCCCGGGCTGCCGGGCGGTGATGAGCATCGGCATCGCCGGCGGGCTCGATCCCGATCTGGCGCCGGGCGACGTCGTGGTGGCGACCGGGGTGGTGGCAGGCGGGCAGCGCCTGACGGCGCACCCTCAGGTCGTCGCGGCCCTCGCCCGGAAGCTGGCGGACGCGCCGGCGCGGATCGTTCAGGCCGATGT
>JAEWKL010000863.1 GCA_023386115.1 Pseudomonadota bacterium | reverse complement strand
AAGCGGCTTCCTGCTCCGGCGGGGCGGCCGCCGGGGCGGGCGGGCGGCCGCCCCTCACGCGGCGGCAGGGGAGGGGGAGGCCCCGCTTCACCTCACGACCGCCGTGGTGATGACCCTGCGCAACGAGGACCCGGCCCGGGCCCTGCCACGCCTCGCCCTGGTGCGCGAAAGCCTGGAGCGCACCGGCCACGGCGCGGCCTTCCAGTACCACGTGCTGAGCGACAGCGACGATCCGCGCGTCGTCGGGGCGGAGGAGGCGTGGGTCGCGGCTTGGCGCGCCGGGCTCCCCGACGGGGACGCCGCCCGGATCCACTACCGCCGGCGCCGCGACAATGCCGGTTACAAGGCCGGCAACCTGCAGGACTTCTGCGCCGGCAGCGACGCCGACCTGATGCTGCCCCTCGATGCCGACAGCCTGATGACCGGACCGGCGATCCTGCGCCTCGTGCGGATCATGCAGGCGCATCCACGCCTCGGCATCCTCCAGAGCCTGGCGGTCGGCGCGCCGGCCGGAAGCGCCTTCGCCCGGCTGTTTCAGTTCGGCATGCGCCATGGGATGCTGCCCTACACGCTGGGTGCTGCCTGGTGGGGGGCGGAATGCGGCCCGTTCTGGGGCCACAACGCGCTGGTGCGCATCGCCCCCTTCGTGGCCCATTGCCGGCTGCCGCCGTTGCGGGGCGGCGGGGCGGTGCTGTCGCACGACCAGGTCGAGGCGGTGCTGATGCGCCGGGCGGGCTACGAGGTCCGGGTGCTGCCGGTCGAGGACGGGAGCTTCGAGGACAACCCGCCGACGCTCCTCGACCACCTCACCCGCGACGCCCGCTGGTGCCACGGCAACCTCCAGTACCTGCACCTGCCCGCCCTGCCGGGCCTCAAGCCGATGAGCCGGTTCCAGCTCGCCTGGGCGGTGATGATGTTCCTCAATCCGCCCGCCCTGACGCTCGCGCTCCTGCTCCTGCCCTGGCGCGCCGCGACGCAAGCGGGCCCGGCCGCAGGGGCCGCGGCGCTCTACCTCGTCTGGCTCCTCCTCTCCCTCGCCCCGAAGCTCGCCGGCTACGCCGCCGTGCTGGCGGACGGGCGAGCGCGGGCGGCGCATGGCGGGGGTGTCCGCTTCGTCGCCGGGATGGTGGCGGAGATCGCGGCCTCGTTCCTGCTGCTCGGCGCCGCGTCGGTGCGGCTCACCGCCGTGATGATCGGGCTCGCCCTCGGCCGGGCGGGGCTGTGGAGTGCGCAGGACCGGGACGCAAGGGGCCTGCGCTGGGGCGAGGCGTTCCGCGCCTTAGGCGGCGTCACGCTATTCGGGATCGTCATGTGCGGGGCGTTCGCCCTCGTCTCGCCGGCGCTCCTCGCCTGGAGCCTGCCGCTCACCCTCGGCAGCCTGCTGGCAGTGCCGTTCTGCGTCCTCACGGCGGCGCCTCGGGTGGGGCGGGCGATGGTTCGGGCGGGCTTGTGCGCGACGCGGGAGGAGATCGCGCCGCCGTGGGAGATCGCACGGCTGGGCGAGGACAGGGGGGCCGTGTGATCGAAGGCGCTGCGGCGGGCAGCACGGCGATGCGCAGTTCGCCGCGCGGGCCTCGACCGGAGCGGCGCGACCGCGCGACCAATGGCTCGACAGTGGAGAAGGGCCCGCTCGCTGCGTTCCGGGGCTGCCCGCCGGCAGTCTGCCTCTGACGCAAGGGGCGCTTAACCTCGCGACCCAAATGTCGGCGTCTCGCCCTGGTTCGACAAATCAAGCCGGGATCAAAAATAGATTGTTCATGGTAGAGCGGCTGCGCGAAACGGAATGGACGCTGGGTGAAGATGAGCGATGTGCTTGCCATCGCACTCGGTCGCTCCAGATCGTCGTGCAGATGACAAGAGGAAAAGGCGACGCTACGCCACCTCGATGCCGGCGCTGATCATGGACTCCCTGGATGAACGGGGGCCCTGTGTCGTCCGCGATCTCTCGGACGGCGGGGCGACGATCGGCCTCTCCCGGCGCCACATCCTGTCGGATCGCTTCTGGGTCGTCATCCGGCACGCCGACGTCACGCGTCGTGCGTCCTTGATAGGGCGGCGGGGCGATTTCGCCGGGATCGCGTTCGATCAGCCCTTCGGATGATCCGGGGCGAGGTGCGAACCGGGCCGATCGGATCCGCCGGACCGGCGGCCTGGACTGCCGCGTCACCGGGCCGTCGGTCGAGCGTTGCGCCGCCGCTGGTCCGTCGAGATCCGGAGACGGCCTTCGACGATCGTGGCGATCACCCCTCGAATTCCCGCTTCAGCCCCCGCCGCGTCCGGTGCCGCTCCAGCGCCAGGTCGATCAGCCGCGTCAGCAGCTCCGGATAGGGAACGCCGGAGGCCTCCATCATCTGCGGGTACATGCTGATCGAGGTGAAGCCCGGCAGGGTGTTGACCTCGTTGAGGGAGAACGTGCCGCTGTTCCGGTCGAGGAAGAAGTCGACGCGGGCCATGCCGCTGCATTCGAGCGCCTCGAAGGCGCGGAGCGCCAGGGCGCGCACCTCCTCCATCTGCTCAGGGCTGAGGTTGGCCGGGAGATCCACGCTGGCGCCCTCGGGGTCGAGATACTTGGCGGCGTAGGAGTAGAAATCGTGGTGCGGCTGCGGGTTCAGCTCGCTTGCGACGCTGACGAAGGGCGGGTCGCCGTCGAGCACCGCCACCTCGACCTCGCGGGCGTCGATGCCCTGCTCGACCAGCACCTTGACGTCGTACCGGAAAGCGTCGGCGAGGGCGGCCGGCAGATCGGCCCAGGCCTTGACCTTATGGATGCCGACGCTGGAGCCCATGTTGCAGGGCTTGACGAAGACCGGGAGCGTCAGGGAGGCCGCGATGTCGTCGAGGGAGACCGCGCCGCGCTCGTAGGCGCGGCGGGTGAAGGCGCGGTAGGGCGCGATCGGGATGCCGGCGAGGCCGGCGAGCCGCTTGGTGACGTCCTTGTCCATGCCGACCGCCGAGGCCATCACGCCCGAGCCGACATAGGCGGTCTCGGTCAGCTCCAGCAGGCCTTGCAGGGTCCCGTCCTCGCAGAGCGGCCCGTGCAGGACCGGGAACACCACGTCGATCTCGGCCCGCGCCGGCTCGCCGTCGAGCGCGACCACGGCGGCACGACCGCCGGTCCCCTGCGCCAGGCGCACTTCCGGACTCTCCGGCGGGATCGCCAGGCTCTCATCCCCGGTCTGGGTGATCCGGCGCAGGTCGTGGCGCTGCCAGCGCCCGGCCTTGTCGATGCTGACCGGGATCACCTCGAAGCGGTCGCGGTCGAGATGGCGGATCACCGAGGCGGCGGAGCGCAGCGAGACCTCGTGCTCGCCGGATCTGCCGCCATACAGGACGGCGACGCGGGTCTTCTCGGTCATGCGCGAACCCTCGATCACCTGGGATCCGAAAAACCCAGGAACCCAAAACCTCATGCCGCGCGAAGCCCGCGCGGCGGCCCTGATTATCGCCGGATGAAGATTTCAGAAACCCTACGGGGCGGCCGAGCCCCCTGGGAAGCCGCCGAGCTCGTCGCGCAGCAGCCCCAAAAAGTTCTCCGTCACGGCGCCGGCCGGCGCGCGGTAGAGGGCACAGACATCGGCGACTGGGGCCGGGCCGGCGAGGGGGCGATAGGCGATGTCCGGCCGCTTCAGGGCGCCGATCGAGTCCGGCACCAGGGCGACGCCGAGGCCCGCCGCCACGAGGTTCACGAGCGAGGCCGATTCGACCACCTGCTGCACGATCCGCGGCACGAAGCCGGCCGCGAGGCAGGCCTCCCGCAGATCGGTGGCGAAGCGCGAATCGCGCAGGCGCAGGGAGACGAAGACCTCGCCGGACAGCTCGCTCAGGCCGATCGCGGCGCGGTCCGCCAGAGGGTGGCCCGCCGGCAGGGCGACGCCGACCGCCTCGGGCCAGGCCCGCACCACCCGCAGGGTGGGATCGTCCGGCGGCCGGCGCAGGAAGCAGAGGTCGGTGCGGTGGGCGTGCAACGCCGCAGGCTGCTCGCCCGGCGGCATCTCGTGCAGGCGCACCAGCACGTCGGGGTAGCGCTCGCCGAAGCGCCGGATCAACCGCCCGAGGGGGCCGGCCAGGATCGAGCCGGTGAGCCCGAGATCGAGGGTGCCGGTGCGCCCGGCCCCGATCGCCCGGGCCGCGGCCGAGGCCTCCTCCACCTCCCCCAGGATCCGCCGCGCCCGGGCGAGGAAGGCGGTGCCGGCAGGGGTGAGGGCGACGCTGCGGCTGGTGCGCCAGAGGAGGGCGGTGCCCAGCTCCGCCTCGAGGTCGCGGATCTGCTGGCTCAGCGGCGGCTGCGAGACGCCCAGGCGCTCCGCCGCCGCGGTGAAGCTCAGGGAGTCCGCCACCGCCACGAAGTAGCGCAGGTGCCGCAATTCCACGACGAGGCCTGAGCCGGATCCAGACGAAAAACGACTGGACCATACGCAACGGAATATTGGACGTCCAGCGGCGCCGGCCGCAAGGATGTGCCCGTGGTCCCGGCCACGACCAGCGCGGCTCCGGCCGGGGCCGACCTTTCCAGGTCGGCCTTTCCAGGTCGACCAAGGGGCGGCTGGACAGCCCTCCGCCTCGGCCATAACCCCCAAGGCCATCAACTCCCAGGGCCACCGAACCCCTTGGGCACCGATCGGACCCGACCGCCATGCAGCACGACCGGCCGCCCATCGACCCATCCCTCGGCCAAACGTCCCTCGGCAGTGCCGTGATGGCGCGCCTCGACGACCTCGCGCGCTTCAGCGCCGACGCGGACGGGCTCACCCGCCTCTATCTCACCCCCGCCCATGCGGCTGCCGCCCGGCAGGTGGCAGCCTGGATGGAGGAGGCGGGCATGGAGACCCGGCTCGACGATGCCGCGACCGTGGTGGGCCGCTACGAGGCCGCCACGCCCGGCGCCGCGACCCTGCTCCTCGGCTCGCATCTCGACACCGTGCGCCATGCCGGCCGCTTTGACGGCAATCTCGGGGTCGTGACGGCGATCGCCGCCGTCAAGGCGCTGCACGAGGCCGGGGAGCGCCTGCCCTTCGCGGTCGAGGTGCTGGCCTTCGGCGACGAGGAGGGCGTGCGCTTCCCCGTCACCCTGACAGGCTCGCGGGCGCTCGCGGGGCTCGTCCGGCCCGACGCCCTCGACGCGCGCGACCGCGACGGGGTGAGCCTGGCGCAGGCGTTGCGCGACTTCGGCTGCGACCCGGACGGCGTGGCCGGGCTCGTCCGCGACCCGGGCTCGGTGCTCGGCTACCTCGAAGTCCATATCGAGCAGGGGCCGGTCCTGGAGGAGGCCGGCCTGCCGGTCGGCATCGTCACGGCGATCGCCGGGGCGAGCCGCCTCGTCGTCACGGTCGAGGGCCGGGCGGGCCATGCCGGCACGGTGCCGATGGCTTTACGCCACGACGCCCTGGCGGCGGCGGCCGAGATGGTGCTGGCGATCGAGGCCGAGGCGAAGGCAACCCCGAACCTCGTCGCCACCGTGGGCCAGATCGAGGTGCCGCAGGGTGCCGTCAACGTCATCCCGGCGCTGACCCGGTTCAGCCTCGACCTGCGCAGCCCGCGCGATCCCGTGCGCCACTCCGCCCTCGGGCGCCTGCGCGCCGCCTTCGCGGCGATCGCCGAGCGCCGCGGCGTGAGGGTGAGCGCTCAAGGGAGCTACGACGAGCCCGCCGCGGCTTGCGCGCCCGGGCTGATGGACGCCGTCGCCGACGGGATCTCGCGTCTCGGATTTCGCCCGCTGTCCCTGGCGAGCGGCGCCGGCCATGACGGCCTGGCGCTGGCCGGCCTGTGCCCGATCGGCATGATCTTCGTGCGCTGCGCCGGCGGGCTCAGCCACTCCCCGGCCGAATCCGTCACCGAGGCCGATATCGACGTGGCGACGCGCCTGCTCGTCGACGTGCTGCGCCACTTGCGTCCGGAAACCTTGCGTCCGGAAACCTCGCGTCCGGAATCCTGGCGCCCCGAACCCTTGGCCTGACCCTCGCTTGAGGGCCCGGGTCCGCTTCCCGACACCAACCAGGAGACCCACCGTGAAGGAACTGAAGATCAAGGCCGGCCCGTTCGACCTCGTCGGCCGGCTCGAGCTCGAGAAGGCGCCCCAGACCTGCGCGGCCTTCCTCAAGGCCCTGCCCTTCGTGAGCGAGGTGATCCACGTGCGCTGGAGCGGCGAGGGGGTATGGATGCCCCTCGGCGATCTCGATTTCGGCGTCGGCTACGAGAACCACACCAGCTACCCGGCCCCGGGCCAGATGATCCTCTATCCGGGCGGCATCAGCGAGACCGAGATCCTGCTCGCCTATGGCGGCGTGCACTTCGCCAGCAAGGTCGGCCAGCTCGCCGGCAACCACTTCCTGACCATCACCACCGGTATCGAGCACGTCTACGATCTCGGCCGCATGACGCTGCTCAAGGGCGCCCAGCCGATCCGCTTCGAGGCGATGTAAGGCAATCGGTCGTCGCCTTGCCGCAGGGGCTCTGACAAGATCCCCTTGCGGCGGGGCGGTCCGCCCCGTACCCCTGACAGGCGGCCGCCCCGTGGGAGGCCGTTCGCGGCTCCCGGACGGGGCGCGGGGCGCGGGGCGCTTGTGAGATGAACCTGAAACGGTCTTACCGCTCTCTCGTCGGCGGCGTCTGGGCGGGCGTGCTGACGACCTGCCTCGGCCTCGCCACGGTCACGGTCTGGACCGACACCCGCGACTACGAGCGTACGATCCGCGACGCGCAGAGCACCGCCGAGGCGGTGGTCCAGGCCCTGGGTCAGGAGGCGAACCGCCTCGTCTCCTCCGTCGACATGCTGCTCAGCGCCGCCGCCGCCCGGGTCGACGCGCACACGTTCGGGGCGAGCCAGAACTACACCCGCCAGCTCCTCTCCGGCCTGATGGCCCATATCCCGGCGGTCATGGCCGTGCGGGTGCTCGACGGCAGCACCTCCGGCGTGCTGTTCGCGCAGGGCGGGGCGGGCAGCGAGGGGCGGCCCGGTGACGCCGCGCTCATCCGCGCCGCCCTGTCGGTCGGCCAGTCCGAGCTCGCGGTCGGCGCGCCGACCCGGGTCGGGCCGGCCGATTCCTGGTTCGTCAGCGTGGCCCGCCTGGTGGTGCCGCGCCCGGGCGAGACGCCGCTCGTGGCAGTGGCCGACCTGTCGCTCTCCGAGCTTCAGCGGCTTTACGGCCGGCTCGATCTCGGGCCCAACGGCGCCATCGGGCTCCTGCGCAGCGACGGCGTGATCCTCGTGCGCCACCCCTACGTGCCGGACAAGGTCGGCCGCAGCGTCGCCGGCGGCTCCCTGATGCGGGCCGCCGCGGGGGCGCTCGGCGGCACCTTCGAGGGCAGCGCCTCGCCGATCGACGGCGTGCCGCGCTACGGCAGCTTCCAGCGCGTCGCCGGGGCGCCGCTCCTCGTCACCACCGGCGTCTCGAAGGACGAGACCCTGGCGGCCTGGCGCGAGGGCGTCCGGCAGGACGCCGCGGTGGTGCTCGGGATCAGCGCCGTGCTCGTCGGCCTCGGCTTCGGGCTGACCCGGGCCCTGATTCGCCACCGCGACCTCGAGGCGGAGGCCCGGCGCGCCGCCGGCATGCTCTCGGTCGGCGAGGCGCGCTACCGGCTGCTCGCCGAGAACACCAGCGAGCTGATCGTGCTCGCCCATGACGACGGCCGGCGCAGCTACGTCTCGCCGGCGGTGCGGCGCCTGCTCGGCTACACGCCGGAGGAGGCCGCGGCGATGCGCCTGCGCGACTGCGTCCACCGCGAGGACCTCGCCCTCCTGGTGACCCAGGCCCGCCGCCTCGCCGCCGGCGAGACGCAGGTCAGCGTGGTCTGCCGCGCCCGCCACCGCGCCGGGGGCTGGGTCTGGGTCGAGGGGGCGTTCCGGCGCATCCCGGGCGCCGCCCCCGGCGAGCCCGCCATCATCGCGACCTTCCGGGATGTCGGCGAGCGCCAGCGCCACGCTCGCGCCTTGGAGGAGGCGCGGATCACCGCCGAGCGGGCGAGCCAGGCCAAGACCGACTTCCTGGCCTCGATGAGCCACGAGATCCGCACGCCCTTGAACGGCGTCATCGGCTACGCCGACCTGCTGCTCGCCGACCGCACCCTGCCGGGCCGGCACCGGCGCTACGTCGACCGGATCGCCGCTGCGGGCGGGGCGCTGCTGACCGTCGTCGACGACATCCTCGACTTCTCGCGCATCGAGGCCGGCGGCATCGCGCTGGCCGAGGTGCCGTTCGCGCCCGCCGCCCTCATCGACAACGCCGCCTCGATCGTGCGCGGCCTGTCCGAGCCCAAGGGCCTCGCCCTCGACGTCGCCCTCGGGGCCACCGTGCCGGACTGGGTCCGGGGCGATCCCGACCGCCTGCGCCAGATCCTGCTCAACCTCCTCAACAACGCCGTCAAGTTCACCCCCGCCGGCCGGGTCGCGGTGCGGGTCGAGGCGGAGGGCGGGACCCTGCGCTTCTCCGTGTCCGACACCGGCATCGGCATCGCCCCCGAGCAGCATGGCCGCCTGTTCCAGCGCTTCAGCCAGGTCGACGGTTCGATCCGCCGGCAATACGGCGGCAGCGGCCTGGGGCTCGCCATCTGCAAGGGCCTCGTCGACCTGATGGGCGGCACGATCGGGGTCGAGAGCCGGCCGGGCGCCGGCTCGACCTTCTGGTTCCGGGTGCCGCTGCCGGCCTGCGCGGCGCCGGCGGCCGAGGCGGCGGAAGGCCGTCCCGCTCCGGTGCGCCCGGCCCGCCTGCTGCTGGTCGAGGACGTGCCGATCAACCAGGACCTCGCTCGGGCGGTGCTCGAATCCGAGGGCCACAGCGTCGACGTCGCCGGCGACGGCGCCGCGGCGATCGAGGCGGTGCGGGCGAAGGCCTACGACCTCGTGCTGATGGACGTGCAGATGCCCGGGATGGACGGGATCACCGCCACCCGGACGATCCGCGGCCTGCCCGCTCCCACCGGCACCGTGCCGATCGTCGCGATGACCGCCAACGTGCTGCCGGCCCAGCTCGAGACCTTCCGGGCCGCCGGGATGGACGGCCATGTCGGCAAGCCGTTCAAGCGCGCCGAGCTCGCCGCCGCCATCGCGCGCCAC
>JAEWKL010000425.1 GCA_023386115.1 Pseudomonadota bacterium | reverse complement strand
CCCGCGACCGGGCCGAGCGACGCGGCGGGCGGGGCGGCCGGCTTGGACTGGCAGGCGGCGAGGGCGAGGAGGGCCGCGAGGGCGAGCCCGGGCTTCCGATACGACACGGGAAAGCTCCACTTGGAATTGAGCCGATGCGGCCAAGCTTGTGGCAAGCACGGATGAGGCGGTCAATCACGGGGCGACGCTGCGTCGGCCGCGGCGTGCCATCGCACCCTTGTCATCGATCCTCGGGCCCGGTACACAAGCCACCCTCGCACCGGGTTCATCACCCTTCAGGAGACGCGAGCCGTGGCTCATGCCGGCTCCCCGCTGACGCTTCCGACGACCGCCCTCTCGGCGGCGCGGGCGCGCGCGCTCCTTCTCGGCGGCCTTCTTCTCCTTACCAGCCCCTGAGGGCCGTCCGGGCGCGCGCCTGGGCCCTTGGGGGATCTGAGGACCGAGAGACCTACTCCGACGCCGCGCCCGCGCGACCTGCATCCCGGGCGAACCAGGATTCCAGACCATGACCGACCAGGCTGCCCGCACCGCCATGTCCAAAGCTGCGTCCGCCGAGCGCGTGCTGATCTTCGACACCACCTTGCGCGACGGCGAGCAATGCCCCGGCGCCACGATGACGCTGGAGGAGAAGCTGGCGGTGGCCGAGATGCTCGACACGATGGGTGTCGACATCATCGAGGCCGGCTTCCCGATCGCCTCCAACGGCGACTTCGAGGCGGTGGCGGAGATCGCCCGGCGCTCGCAATCGGCGGTGATCGCGGGCCTCGCCCGGGCGATCCCGGCCGACATCGCCCGGGCCGGCGAGGCGGTGAAGTTCGCCCGTCGCGGGCGCATCCACACCTTCGTGTCGACCTCGCCGATCCATCTGGCGCACCAGATGCGCAAGACCGAGGACGAGGTGCTGGAGATCATCCTGAAGACGGTGGCCCAGGCCCGCGACCTCGTCGAGGACGTCGAGTGGTCGGCGATGGACGCGACCCGCACGCCGATCGACTACCTGTGCCGGTGCGTCGAGGCGGCGATCCGGGTCGGCGCCACCACCATCAACCTGCCCGACACGGTCGGCTACGCCACGCCCGAGGAGTACCGGGCGATGTTCCGGGCGGTGCGCGAGCGGGTGCCGAACTCCGACAAGGCCGTGTTCTCCGTCCACTGCCACAATGACCTGGGGCTGGCGGTGGCCAACTCGCTGGCCGGCATCGAGGGCGGCGCGCGCCAGATCGAGTGCACCATCAACGGCATCGGCGAGCGGGCCGGCAACGCGGCGCTGGAGGAGATCGTGATGGCGATCAAGACCCGCGCCGACGTGCTGCCCTACGAGACCTCCATCGACACCACCCAGCTTGTGCGCGCCTCGAAGCTGGTGGCCGGCGCCACCCACTTCCCGGTGCAGTACAACAAGGCGATCGTCGGCCGGAACGCCTTCGCCCATGAGAGCGGCATCCATCAGGACGGGATGCTGAAGAACCAGACCACCTACGAGATCATGACGCCGGAATCCGTCGGCGTGCACAAGACCTCGCTGGTGATGGGCAAGCATTCGGGCCGGGCCGCCTTCCGCTCCAAGCTCGACGACATGGGCTATCGCCTGTCCGACAACCAGTTCCAGGACGCCTTCGAGCGGTTCAAGGCGCTGGCCGACCGCAAGAAGCACGTCTACGACGAGGACATCGAGGCCCTGGTCGACGAGAACCTGGCCACCGCCCACGACCGCATCCGGCTGGTGTCGCTGACCGTCGTCGCCGGCACCCGCGGCCCGCAGCGGGCGACGATGAAGCTCGCCATCGACGATCGCGTCGTCACCGAGGAGGTCGACGGCAACGGCCCGGTCGACGCGGTGTTCAACGCGATCCAGGCCCTGGTGCCGCACGAGGCCGCCCTGGAGCTCTACGACGTCCACGCGGTGACGGGCGGCAGCGACGCCCAGGCCGAGGTCTCGGTGCGCCTGCGCCAGGACGACCGCATCGTCACCGCCCGCGGCGCCGACCCGGACACCCTGGTCGCCTCGGCCAAGGCCTATCTCGCCGCGCTGAACAAGCTGATGGCCGGCGCCAGCCGCCTGCACGCCCAGCACGCCGCCGCCGAGTAGCCCGGACCGCGCCGGGAGCCAGCCGGCAAAAAATCGACGGGTCGGCGGGATCGGGGCTGGACAGCCCGCCGCCGGCCCATTAAACGACCCTCACCGCCGGGGCGGTTTGGTGGCTTCCCCGGTGGCGCTCTTGTGAGCGCGGGCGCATAGCTCAGTTGGTAGAGCAGCTGACTCTTAATCAGCGGGTCCTAGGTTCGAGCCCTAGTGCGCCCACCAAAAACCCCAGGTTACTCTCGTGGTAACTTGAACCGGAGACCTTCGGGTCGCTGGCACCAGAGGAACGGTTGGTGGCCGTTCCCCTTTCGCTCTCGCGGGCGACGGGCGCATAGCTCAGTTGGTAGAGCAGCTGACTCTTAATCAGCGGGTCCTAGGTTCGAGCCCTAGTGCGCCCACCACTCCCCTCTCTGACAGACGATGGATCGGGCCGCTTGCGCGGCGGCTTCGGTGGCGGCATCGGCCTCCTGCATCCTGCCCGGGGGCGAGCATGACCGTGGTGCTGCTGCACGGCCTGGGACGCACGCGGCGCAGCATGACGCGGCTCGCCGCCCGCCTCGCTGCGGCCGGCTACCCCGTCGAGACCCTCGATTACCCGTCCCGCCATCTCGATCTCGCCGCCTGCGCCGCGCACCTGCGGCCTGCGGTGTCGGCGATCCGGCGCCGGGCCGGGGCGCCGGTCGCTCTCGTCGGGCATTCCCTGGGCGGCCTCGTCGCACGGCACCTCGCCGCAGCCGATCCCGAACTGGCGGCCGGCCTCGTGATGCTGGGCACGCCGAACCGCGGCAGCGAGGCGGCGGAGCTGGTGTCGCGCTGGTGGCTCGGTCGGGCGGTGTTCGGTCCGGCCCTCCGCGACCTGCGCCGCGACGCCGCCGGAGCGATCCCGATCCCGGCCTGCCCGATGGCCGTGGTGGCCGGCACGCGGGCGCTCATCCCGTTCTTCCGCCGCCGAATCCCGGAGCCGCATGACGGCCTCGTCAGCCTGGAGAGCGCACGGCTCGGGGCCGGCGAGCGATGGTGCACGGTGCCGGCCCATCACACCTGGCTGATGAATCACCCGGAGACGCAGGCGGCCGTGCTGGATGCCCTGTCGTCCTGGATTCTGCCCGGAGGCCCGACGCGGCGCGCTCCCGACGGGGCGTGACGGCCGGAACGGAACCGGCCATTCCCGGGATCGACATCCGTCCGCGCGGCCGTCCGGCGAGAGCACAGGGAACGGGTGCGGAGCGGCCGGCTCTCGGCTATCGTGGTGCCATGACCGGATGCGCCGATCCTCGCTCCCGCCGCCGCCTCGCGGCCTGCCTCGTCCTCGGCCTCTGCGCCCTCAGGCCGGATCCCGGGGCGGCGCAGGGCCTCGTCGGCTTCGGATACCTGCCCGTTTTCGCCTGGCCCAAAAACCTCGAGGAGGGATCCGGGCTGGATGGGCGCTGGTCCGGCTCCTATGCCCGGCTCTCGACCGGGTTCGAGGCGGTGTCGTCGCGGCATTTCGGCAGCTATGCCGGCCCGACCATCGGCGTCGAGGGCGGACGGCTGTGGCAGGAGGGCCGGTTCGTCTACGGCATCTCCGGCGGTTTCGACTATCTCGCGGCGACCTCCGGCGGCCTGACGCCGGGCTTCGGGGCCTTGAGCTACACCCGCGACTTCGCCGGCGCCGTGCAGGTGAAGGTCGGCACGCTCCTGACGCCGGAGGTGCTGCTCTACGCGCGCGCCGGCGCGGCAGCGGTCCACGGCACGGTCAGGGCCGGCGCGACACCGGCCTCAGCCCCGTTCTCGCGCGACGACATCGCAATCCTGCCGAACGCACATGTCGGGGTCGAATGGGCGATCACCGACCGGCTGTCGGTCGCCGTCGAGGCGGGCGTGGTCGGCGGCGGCCTGCGCTGAGCCCGGCGCGACACGTATCGTCCACAGAACTCAACACTTCGCATCGAAATAGAAACGTATTCGACAACTAACTCATCGAAAAATAATCTCGCGTCGACGTAGAGCGCTGATTGCCGAACCGGATCCCTGGCAAAATCAAGGACATAGGGCGCATCCAGAGCGTGGGGAGGCCCATTTCTTACCTTTCGTTACTGGGATTTTGGCACGGCGCCCGACCCGAGACGCCGCAAAATCGCCCGGTTCGGGCACGTAGTCCTATGCAGAGAACGGCTTCGCTTGAGCCGTCAGCGCCGGCGAGGTGGGGCGGCCCCGCACCGCGCCGGCGTGAGCAGAGCTGCGCCCTCCGGGGCGCCGGCGCAGGCATGGGAGACCCACATGATCCCTTACCGGACGATGCTCCGCGCATCCCCGAGCGACCGGGCCGCCCGATCGGACGGATGCCCGCGCAGGGACCGGCGCTGAGAACGCCGATGCGCCGCGCCATCATCCATATCGGCACGCCGCGCACCGGCACCTCGTCGCTGCAGATGCTGCTGCACACCCGCCGGGACGAGCTGCACCGGGCGGGCATCCTCTACCCTGCGCTGACGCCGGCCTCCGCCGCCGATCCGCATGTCAGCCACCAGCATCTCGGCGAAACCCTGGACGGGCGCCGGCCGCGGCGGGAGCGGGGCGAGCTCCTCGGCCGTCTCGACCGGATGCTCGCCGACAGTCGGGACGACGTCGCCGTCCTCTCCTACGAGAGCCTGTGCCTGCTGCCGCCCTGGCACCGGGCCCCGAAGCTCCTCTGCGGCCTGTTCGAGCGCCGGGGTTTCCGGCCCGAGATCCTGCTGACGGTGCGCCCACAGGCGGCCTACCTGCAATCGCAATATACCTGGCGGATCCAGTTCCTGCGCGAGGCCCGGGCCTTCAGGGCCGCGTTCGAGGCCGAGCTGCGGGCGCGGCGGTTCGATTACGGGCGCGGCCTCCGGAGCTGGGCGCGGGAAGCGGCGTGGCGGGTCCATCTCGTGCCGGTCCAGGACCGGCGATCGCCTACCCCGCTCATCGAGCGGATCGCGGTCGAGCTCGGGCTTTCCGACCGCCTGCTGCCGCTCCTGACGCCGGCCGACCTCGCCTATCGCACCAATGAGAGCCTCGGGCCCGTCGGCGTCGAGGTGTCGCGCCGCCTGCGGGCGGACGGGGCCGGCGGCCCGCAGGGG
>JAEWKL010000422.1 GCA_023386115.1 Pseudomonadota bacterium | reverse complement strand
GGCCGGAGCTCCTCGCTCCGACCGAGCGCGAGCGCGAGAAGCCCGACCGCCCGCTCTGGCTGATGGCCCTGCCGGCGCTCACCCTCGTCGCGCTGGCGCTCACGCCCTACGACGCCGTGGCGCCGTTCCTCGGCGCCGCGGCGGCACGCCTCGCCGATCCGGCAGCGACTTCCCTGGTGCTGCCGCCGGCCGAACTCGGCAATCTCGCGCCGATCGGGCTGACGCTCGGCTTCCTGGCTCTCGCCCTCACGCGCCGCCGTGCGGTGTCACGGGCGATGCGGCGGCTCACCGGGGTGGAACGGGCCGGCTTCGGGGGGCTGCAGGTCCTGCATAGCGGGCTGGTGGGCGATTACGTGACCTGGATGGCCGTGGGTCTGGCGCTGTTCGCGGTGGCCTGCGCGCTGGCTTGAGTGCCTCGCGAATCGCCCCTCGGGCCGTCACCGTCGCGGCGACCTGCGACAGACCAACCATCGAGCCGCGGGACGCGAACTCAGCCTCGTCGAAAGCTGAGGCTGCCGGCGCATGCCCGGCTTGCGGTTTCGGAAGGCCCATGCGCCCGGAGAACCGCGATTCTCACGCTGAGACGTGGCTTCGTGGCCACGCCCGCGGTCCCTCGATCCGGGCGACGGAACCAGAATACCCTTACAGAGTATCTTGCCAAGAATGCGGCGCGAACACCGCCCGGGGATCGGAGAGCGAGACTGCAAGCGGTCATGTCGCAGATCTTTCGTCCGGGCGCCGACACTCTGGCGCGCGTGGTCCTCGCAGGCATCGCCGTCGTTCCGGTCCTCGCGGTCGGGATGGCCACCACCCTGTGGCGCTCTCCCTACGCCACCGCCCAGGACGTGACCCGCGAGCAGCCGGTGCCGTTCAGCCACGAGCACCATGTCGGCGGGCTCGGGATCGACTGCCGCTACTGCCACACCTCGGTCGAGAAGGCCGCCTTCGCGGGCATTCCCCCGACGGAGACCTGCATGAGCTGCCACTCGCAGATCTGGACCAACGCGCCGATGCTGGCTCCCGTCCGCACCAGTCTCGCCGCGGGTCGGCCGCTGGTCTGGCGGCGTGTCCATGTTCTGCCGGACTACGTCTACTTCAATCACTCGGTCCACGTCGCCAAGGGTGTCGGCTGCGCGACCTGCCACGGCGCGATTCAGACCATGAAACTGGTGCGGCAAGTCGCGCCCCTCACCATGGGCTGGTGCCTCGACTGCCACCGCAATCCCGGACCGAACCTTCGTCCGCGCGAGGCGGTGTTCGACATGACCTGGACGCCGCCCGCTGGTCAGGCGGAGCAGGGCACCCGCCTTGCCGCCGCCTATCACGTGAAGTCGCCGGCGCGGCTCAGCGAGTGCTCGATATGCCACCGCTGACCGGCCTTCACCGCCGCGAGGCCCTGCAGCTGCTGGGCGCCGGCATCGCGCTCGCGGCGGGAGGATGCTCCCGGCCAGACGAAGAGATCCTTCCTTACGTCCGTCAGCCGGAGCAACTCCTGCCCGGGGTGCCGGCACGCTACGCCACGGCGCTCCCTCTCTCCGGCTTCGCCCGGGGCGTCCACGCCATCGCGGTGGACGGCCGGCCGATCAAGATCGAAGGCAACCCGTTCCATCCCGGCAGCCGCGGCGCCACCGACGTCTTCCTCGAAGCCGCGATCCTCGACCTCTACGACCCCGACCGCTCCCGCGCGCCGAGCGAGCGCGTCGCCGGCATCGCCTCCTGGGAGGCGTTCGGCAAGGCCTATGCCCGGCCGCTCTCCGAGGCGCGGGCGCGACGCGGGGCGGGCTTCCGGCTGCTGACCGGCCGGATCACCTCGCCGACGCTGCTGCGCCAGATCGCGGCCCTGCGGGAGGCAATGCCGGAGGCGGCCTGGCACATCCACGAACCGCTCGACGAGGCGAACGCGCGGGCCGGCGCCGCCCTGGCCTTCGGGCGTCCGGTGCGGGCCCTGCCGCGGCTCGACCGGGCCGAGATCGTCGTCTGCCTGGAGGCCGATCCCCTCGGGCCGGGGCCGGATCAGATCCGCCTGTCCTCGGCCCTGATGGAGCGCCGGCGCGACCCGGCCCGGTTCGGCCGCCTGTACGTGGCGGAGAGCCTGCCGACGCTCACCGGCATCAAGGCCGATGAGCGCCGCGCCCTGGCGCCGCCGGCGGTCGCCGCCCTCCTCGTTCATCTCGCCAACGGGTTCGGCGCCGGCCTGCCCGAGCCGGGCTTGGGGGATGACGAGCGCCGCTTCGCGAAAGGTGTTCTGGCCGACCTCGATGCGCATCAGGGCTGCGCCGTGGTGCTGGTCGGCGAGGCGCTGGAGCCCGCCTTCCACGCCCTCGCCCACTGGCTCAACGCCCGGCTCGCAGCGCCGGTCGACTGGATCGCATCGCCGGACGCGCTGCCGGACCATCCCCCCGGCGATCTCGCGGGCCTCGGCGAGGACATCGTGGCGGGGAAGGTCTCCTGCCTCGCCATCCTCGGCACGAACCCGGTCCAGACCGCGCCGGCCGGTCTCGGGTTTCCGAAACTGCTGCGGCGGGTCCCGTTCAGCGTCCAGGTCGGCACCCATGCCGACGAGACCGCGGGCGCGACCCACTGGCACCTGCCGCTCGCCCACGACCTCGAGTCCTGGTCCGACCTGCGGGCCACCGACGGCACGGCGAGCCTGGTCCAGCCCCTGCTGCGCCCGCTTTACGGCGGCCGCTCGGTGCACGAGATCCTGAACTTGCTCACCGGCGCCCAGGCCCGGCGCGGCTACGACATCGTGCGCGAGACCTGGCAAGGCTCCTGGGAGGGGCACCGCCGCCCGGACGACCGCGAGTTCGAGGGCTGGTGGCGCCGCTGCCTGCACGACGGGACGATTCCAGGCAGCGCCGCCGCACCGGCTCCGGTCCCCGCGCCCGCCCTGCCGGTCCTGCCGCCGGCGCCCGCGCCGTGCGACCTCACGCTCGTACTCACCCCCGACCCGGCCCTGTGGGACGGACGCTCGGCCAACAACGCCTGGCTGCAGGAATGCCCGCACCCGGTGACGAAACAGGTCTGGGGCAACGCGCTCCTCCTCTCGCACCGCGAGGCCGCGCGGCGCGGCGTCGAGGACGGCCAGGGCGTCAGCCTCACCGTCCGCGGCGTCTCGGTGGTCGCGCCCGTGGCGGTCGTGTCGGGGGTCGCCGATGGCGTGGCAGGGTTGAACCTCGGCCATGGCCGGGCGCGCGCCGGGCAGATCGGCAACGGCGTCGGGGTCGACGGCTATCGGCTCATGCGGGCGGGCACGGGGCGACTGGTCCGCGACGTGAGCCTCACGCCCCTCGACGAACGGCACGCGATCCTGCGCACGCAGAACTACACCCAGATCGAGGGCGAAACCGAGAAGCTCTTCCCGCGCATCGACCTCGCGGCCCTGGCCTCCTCGGCGCCCAAGGGAAACGGGTCGGATCAGCCCACGCTGCTGGCCCCCTGGACCGGCGACGCCGACGGCCATGACTGGGGCATGGTGATCGACACCATGGCGTGCATCGGCTGCAACGCCTGCGTGATCGCCTGCCAGTCCGAGAACAACGTGCCGGTGGTCGGTCCCGAGGAGATCGCCCGCGGCCGGATGATGCACTGGCTGCGCGTCGACATCTACGATTCCGGCAAGTCCGAACCAGGGAAGCCGGAGCGGATCGAGGCCGGGTTCCAGCCGGTGCCGTGCATGCATTGCGAGCATGCGCCATGCGAGCCGGTCTGCCCGGTGGCGGCCTCGGTCCATGACGGCGAAGGGCTGAACCTCCAGGTCTACAACCGCTGCGTCGGTACCCGCTTCTGCGAGGCGAACTGCCCCTACAAGGTGCGCCGGTTCAACTTTTTCGGCTACGCCGACGGGCAGGAATACGCGAATCTCGGCGCCGCGCCGGTGCGGGCGCAGCGCAACCCCAACGTCACGGTGCGGGCACGCGGCGTGATGGAGAAATGCACCTACTGCGTCCAGCGCCTCGCGACCGAGCGCCAGGCGGCCGAGCGCGACGGGCGCCCGATGGGTGACGTTGCGACAGCCTGCCAGTCCGCCTGCCCGACCCGCGCCATCCGCTTCGGCGACCTGAACGCCGAGAACAGCCCGGTGGCGGCGCAGCGCGCGGACCCGCGCCACTACGCGTTGATGGAGGAACTGAACACCCGGCCGCGCACCACCTACCTCGCCGACCTGCGCAATCCTGCCCGGGAGGACCGGACGTGAGCGGGGAGCCCCACCCGTTGATCGACGCCGAGCGCCTGGGCTACGGGGCGATCTCGGCAGCGGTCGCCGATCCGATCCTGCGGACCGGCTTCGGCCGCGCCTGGGTGATCGCGCTTCTCTGCACCCTGCCCCTTGTCGTCCTGACGCTCGGCGCCATCGGGGCGGTGCTCACGGTCGGGATCGGGCTGTCGGGCGTGAACACCACCGTGGTCTGGGGCTTCTCGATCGCCAACTACGTCTGGTGGATCGGCATCGGCAATGCCGGCACGCTGATCTCCTCGATGCTGCTGCTGACGCGCCAGCGCGCCGTAGATCACCCGGCCGGCCCGCGTCTGCGCGCGGTCGCGCATGGTGGCAAGGTCCGGCAGCAGGCCAGTGTACCAGAATAGGGCCGAGAACAGCAGGTAGCTCAGGATCGCCCA